>JAHDWH010000045.1 GCA_023384455.1 Caldilineaceae bacterium
GCTCCCGCAGGATCGCCAGCGTCTTCTGAAAGGCGACTTTCAGACCCTCGATACCATCGACGAACAGCTAGACGCTTATCAGACCGATATGCGCCGGGATTTTCAATACCAGAGCGACCGGGTGGACAATGTGCTCTACGAGATGGCTGAACGGGGCGACCGCTTTTTTGACGAAAATCTGCGGGTCACCCGGATTTTGGAGCTGATCAACGCGGAGCGGCTGCGGGGTGAGTTCGAGCGCAAAGTGTTGGCCGACACCAGCCGACAGATCGAGCAGCACGTAAGCGAGCTGATCGACTGGATGGTGGAAAAGGATTATCGCCAGTGGCAGGGGGTGATCGACTACATCAACCAGCGCTCCAGCCAGCACACCGAGCGGATGATCGGCAAAGTCACCGGCGAGTTTGACTTCAACCGCCAGAATCTGCTCAAGAGTGTGGGGCGCAGCGCACGGGATGTGGTGGACTCTTACGACCGGGAGGCCGAGGCATCCAAATTGGCCCAGGAGGTGCAGCGGGCGATTGTCCAGACCGCGGCGGTGGAGGCCGGCGCGCTGGGGCTGGGCGCGCTGCTGGTGGTTGTTTTGCAGACAACTCTGCTGGATGTGACCGGTGTGCTGGGCGCGGGTGCGGTGGCCGCCCTGGGGCTGTACGTCCTGCCCTATCGCCGCTCGAAGGTGAAGGAGGGGATGCGCACCCACATCGGCGACCTGCGCCAACGGCTGGAAGTCGCCTTAACCCGTCAGTTCGAGGCGGAGCTGACCCAAAGCGTGCAGCGCATCCGGGAGGCCATCGCACCCTACACCCGTTTTGTGCGGGTGGAGCGGGAAAAGCTGACCGTCCTGGCCGATACGCTGCGCAGCGCCGAACAGCAATTGCGCCAGCTACAACAGGACGTACAGGAGCTGGAGTAGCTTTGGTATCTCTTATCCCCCTCGATCCCCAACTGCACACAGACCTATTGCAACAGGTCTATGCCCTGACCCCCGGTTATTGGGAATTGTACCATCTGTCCGGCCCACCCGGGGGCCAGGCCGAACGGGATTTGGCCGGGGTGCAGAACGAAGCCGGGCGCAGCGCGCTGGGAATCCTCTTGCCCAATCGCCCCGGTGATCCCGCGGCTGGGGCGCAACTTATCGGCTTGCTGGACTTTCGTATGCACTACCCGGAGCCGGGAACGGCCTACATCGGGATGGTGATGGTGGCTGAACCCTTCCAGCGCCAGGGCGCGGCGTCGGCGGCCTGGGCGCTGCTGGAAGAGTGGCTGGCCGGGCAGGCGGGTATCTCCCTGGCCCGGTTGACCGTCGAGCAGTTCAATCCCGGCGGGTTGCACTTCTTCCAGCAGATCGGCTTCGACCTGACCGGTGAAGCCAGGCGCACGAAGTCGGACCAGCGTTTTGTGCGTTTGCTGGTGATGGAGAAGCGGCTGATACACCGGGCTGGAAATCGATAAGGTGGCGTATCCACAAATTGGGGAAGGAACAATTCTTTGATCGGTGAAGACGAATACACTTTGCGTCCACCCACCCCGGCGGATATGACGGAAATTGTGGCGTTAATGAACGTCTGTGAGGTCGCGCTGGGCGATGTGCCATCGATGACCGTGGAAGAACTACGCCGGGATTGGATCGAGCTGGATTTGAACGAAGGGGCTATCGTCGCCGAGACGCCGGCAGGTGCAATCGTCGGCTACGGGGATATTGTCAACCGAGCCTTTGCCCAGACGAATGTCTATGCCTTTGCCCGCCCCGGCAGGGGGCAGAGCGAACGCTTCGCCCGTCTGGTGACGTGGGGGGAAGAGTGGGTGGCAACCCGCAAGCCCGCCGACCTGATGACGCCCACGGAGATTCACCTCTTTCGTCGCACCGCGGATACGGATTCTCTGCGGATGCTGGAGGCTGCCGGATATGAAAACGTTCGCACCCACTACGTAATGACTGCTGAACTGACCGAAACCCCACCGGCTCCTCTCTGGCCAGAGGGGATTTTTGTCCGATCCTTTCGCCCCGGCGCGGATGACGAAGCGCTCTTTCTGGGCGGGGAGGAATCCTTTCAGGATCTATGGAACCGCCCGCCCAGCACAAAAGAGCGCTGGCTGGAACCCCTGCAGGCCGACGATTTCGACCCGACTCTCTGGTTTTTGCCCTTTGACAGCGCAACGGGCGAAGTCTGCGGCGTCTGTCTCTGTTCAATACTGCCGGGGGGTGGCAAAGTGGATTCCCTGGGTGTGCGCCGTCCCTGGCGTAAGCAGGGGTTGGGGCTGGCCCTGCTCCAGCACGCCTTTGGCGAATTGTGGCGGCGGGGCATCCGTCAGGTGTACTTGAGCGTGGACGCGCAAAGCCCTACTGGCGCGCCCCGGCTCTACGCGCGGGCGGGTTTTCGGGTGGAGAAGCAGTTTGCCCGTTATGTGAAAAAGGTGTAAAAGAGATTGAGAGATTCGGTTGATTCCCAATCCCCCAGTCTCCAATCTCCGTTCCCCAACTTCCCAGGAGGAAACCCAATGCATTTCGATTTACTCATCAAAGGCGGCGAAGTTGTCAACCCCGGCGGCCAAAGCGGGAGGCTGGACATCGGCATCCGGCGTAACCGGGTGGCGGCCATCGAACCGAATATCCCCGCGGAGAGCGCGGCCCAGGTGGTGGACGCCAGCGGCCAGATCGTCACCCCCGGTCTGATCGACCTGCACACCCACGTCTACCAGCACGTAACCTTCTGGGGTATCCACGCGGACCCGGTGGCGGCGCGCAGCGGCGTCACCACCTGGCTGGATGTGGGATCGGCGGGGGCCTTCAATGTGCTGGGCTTTCGGGAATATATCGCCCGGCCTTCCGTCTCCCGGCTCTATGCCCTGCTCAATATCTCCTCCATCGGTCTGACCGCAATGACTGGGGAGCTGGCAAATATCGAGTATTGCGATGTGGACCTGTGCGTCAAGCTGATCGAGCAGAACCCGGATTTGCTGCTGGGGGTCAAGGCGCGCATCGACCGCAACACCACCCGGGGCACCGGTCTGGAACCCCTGCGCCGGGCACGGACAGCCGCGGACCGGGTACACCGCCCGCTGATGGTGCATATCGGCGGCGGGCCGCCCAGCCTTAACGAAGTGCTGGATTTGATGCGTCCCGGCGATATTCTGACCCACTGCTTCACCGGCCACGATATGCGCATCATCGACGATACGGGTGTGCTGCTGGCCGCGGCCAAGCGGGCCTGGGACAGCGGCATCATTCTGGACATCGGTCACGGCGCAGGCTCCTTCTCCTTCGAGACCGCGGAAAAGCTCATCGACGCCGGTCACAAGCCTGATGTGATCTCTACGGACATCCACCAGATGAGCATCCTCGGCCCCCTCTACGATATGCCCACCTGTCTGAGCAAATTCCTGGCCCTGGGGATGAGTCTGGAAGAGGTAATCGCCGCCGCCACTGTTCGTGCGGCCGCGGCTATGGGTATGGCCGATGAGATCGGCACTTTGCGGGTGGACGCGTTGGCAGATGTGGCTCTTTTCCGCATTCTCGAGGGCGATTTCCCCTTCTACGACGTACATATGAATCAGCGCAACGGCAAGCAGTTGTTGCGCAATACAATGACAATTATCAACGGCCGTGAGCTGCCCCGCAGCGCGGACGGCCCGATTGCCCCCTGGATTGAGCTGAGCGAAAATCAGACGAATCTGGTGGCGCGGGGTCATTCCCCGGACAAACTGGCCGTCACCCACTGCTGTTAGGGTGATTGTCCAGCCGGCAGGCGACCGGCAGGTTCCCCTCTCCAACGGGATGGAACTCTGCCGGGGCTTGCAGGCGATGGGCGTGCCGGTGATAAGGAACAGAAAGCATCCCCCCAAAGGAAATTTCGATGACAACCAAACGACTCCCCCGTAGCACCCCGGAGGCCCAGGGCATCTCTTCGGGCGCGATTTTGAAATTTGTGGAAGCAGCCGACGAATCAATTCACGACATCCACAGCCTGATGATTCTGCGCCACGGCGCAGTGGTGGCCGAGGGCTGGTGGCATCCCTTCGAGGAGGAACGCAATCACGTGCTCTTCTCCCTGAGCAAAAGTTTCACCTCCTCCGCCATCGGTCTGGCCGTGGGCGAAGGACTGTTGACGGTGGACGATCCGGTGATCGACTTCTTCCCAGACGATCTGCCCGAAAGCGTCAGCGAGAATCTGGCCGGGATGACTGTCTATCACCTGCTGGCGATGTTCACCGGCCACAGCGAAGATACGACCGGCTACCTCCACGCCAGCCCGGATGGCAATTGGGCGCGTGCGTTTCTGGCCCAGCCTGTCACCCACAAGCCGGGCACCCACTTTCTCTACAACACCGGGGCCACGTATATGCTCTCGGCCATTGTGCAGAAATTGACCGGCCAGACGCTCCTCGATTACCTGACGCCTCGTCTTTTCGTGCCGTTAGGGATCGCCAACCCCACCTGGGAGAGCTGTCCTCGGGGCATCAATACCGGCGGGTATGGGTTGAAAATTACTACTGAAGATATCGCCTGTTTTGGGCAGATGTATTTACAAAAGGGGGTCTGGCAGGGGCAGCAAATTCTCCCCGGAGTCTGGGTGGAGGAAGCAAGCCGGGGACACAGCGACAACAGCGCCAACGAGAATCCCGACTGGGGCCAGGGCTATGGCTATCAATTCTGGCGCTGCCGCCACAACGCCTACCGGGGCGACGGTGCCTTCGGCCAGTTCTGCGTGGTATTGCCAGAGCAGGACGCCGTAATCGCCATCACCGCGGGCGTAGGCCCAATGCAGCCAGTGCTGGACCTGATTTGGAAATATCTGCTGCCCGCATTCGGGGCAGATGGATTGGCGGAGGATCGAGAGGCCCAAAGCTGCTTGCAACAGAGAATGGCTGCACTCGCCCTTTCGCCCCAGGTGGGGAAGGCGACCTCTGCCATTGGCGCACAAGTATCTGGGCGGCGCTATGCAATGGACGAAAATGCACGGGGCGTCCGGGCATTTTCATTCGATTTTGGCAAAGAACAGAACATCTGTAGAATAGAAGGGCCGCGGGGAGAAGAGAAAATCGTCTGTGGTCAGAACGAATGGCGCAAAGGGGAGTCGCTCTTTAACGAACAGGGCCGCCAGCCTGCCGCGGTCAGCGGTGGCTGGATCGAGCCGGACACCTTTGCCTTCCGGGTCTATTTCTATGAATCGCCCTTTTGTGTCAATTACACCTGCCATTTTGCGGGTGCTGACCTGACTGTCGATTCTGCGCTGAATGTCTCCTTCGGCCCCACCCAGCTGCCCCGTCTCGTTGGAAGAGCGGTGTGATTCGTTTCGCAGGTCTCACATTTTGCACCTGTTCAGCCACCCCGAAGGGTAGGGGGGCGAGGGCTTTTTCTCGCCCAAAGTGATCACCACCCGTGCCATTCCCTGTCCCACAAATTGACGCGAGATCGCCAGGGGTGAATCGTTCAGAGCCTTGTGCAGACGGGTCATTGCTTGGGGCTTGGGCGGGAATGCAAGGCTGAATAGCAGACGCAGAAGCGGGTTGTCGGTAATCAGCGCCACATCTACAATCACCAGTCGCCCGCCAGGACGCAGAACCCGGGCAAACTCGTCATGCGCGGCTGCTGAGCCAATAAAGCCGCCGGGAAAGGTGATGAGGAGCGTATCGAACGACCTGTCAGCAAAGGGCAACTGCTGGGCAAATCCCTGCACCCGGGGCACAGACAATCCCCGCTCAGTCAACTTGCGTGCAGTGATCGCGTGCATAGCCGCCGACGCCTCCAGTCCGGTCACTGTCAACCCCCGACCTACCAGCGCCGTCAGAAGTTCCCCCGTGCCGGAGCCTACCTCCAGCACATCCGCACCAACCACAAAATCCAGGGCCACCCGCCGCCAGCCGTCCCAGCGGCCCAGGCTGACCAGCCAGCTCACAGCGTCGTAGGCCCAGGCGAAGTGGGTGTAGAGTTGGCGGTAGAGGAAGGTGTAGAGCATTGGAAGTGAGGAGTGAAACGGGAAACGTGAGATCACACGACTCGATCTCACGTTTCCCGTTTCACGTTTCGTTGGCGCACCCATTCTGCGTCCGCTTCGGAAAGCGGCGGAACCGGCGGCTCTGTGTAGTCCAGGCGCAGATCAAAGCGTGCCCGGTTGTAGAGGCTGTGCAGTACGTCGTTGAGGGCGAGGGTCGGCTCGTCCTCGCCTTTTTGCAGGGGAATCGTAATTTCCGGGATGGGTTGACGCAGGCTGAAGGCGTGCAGCCGGGCGTGGGGGCGCCGCCAGCCGGGGGAGATGAGAATCCGGTAGTCGCTCTCCACATCCGGCCCCACCATCGGCATTGGCTTGCCCCCGCGCAGCAGATCGATCTCCACCAGACTGGTCCAGGTGCGCAGGACATCGGCCCGCTTGCGGATGTATTGCTCCCGGCCCTCGTCCGAGATTTTGTTGACCGGTGAGAGTAGCTCCATCAGCGTAATCAGCCGCCCGGTTTTCACCTCGCGGATTTCCAGAAAGCTCTCGCTCACCTCTTCTGCCATCGGCAGGTCCACTTCGTAGACAGCCACCGGCTCGGCCACGGCCAGGGCCGCCATCTCTGGCATAGCTGGCTGGCGGCGGGGCTGGACAATCGAGACATCAGGCCGACCCACAAAGACGATATCGTCGGGCTTGAAGAGATAGGCGCGGCGTTCGAGTCCTACATAATAGTTGGGCGCGACCTGCGGGCTGAGTTCATCCCGAATGGCGCTGATCAGACTGTTGTGAATATCCGGCCAAAGAGACCGATGCTCCAAATAGGGGTCCATCCCCGGAAAGGGAGAGGTCATTGCCCAATCTCCTGTCGAGTAACTGCTCACCCCCACCCAACCTCCCCCACAGTAGGGGAGGAGTCGATCCAGTTCCCTCCCTGGAATGGGGAGGGGTAGGATGGGGTGGCTGAACAGCTACCCTGTCGAACAGCGAACAGCCAATCAGATATGCCTGCATTGTACCAGCCCGGATCGGCGGCGTCAACGGCAAAGAACGGACGCAAATTTTCGCAAACAGACGCTTCAATTTTCTTATCAGCGTCCATCTGCGAAAATCTGCGTCCGTATTATCCGTCTGCTCTTGTTCTACGCAAACATCGGGCTCATCTGCCGCTCGCCCAGCATTTCGGACATCTCCTCGTCGCTGGGGCCGTAGCCCTCGAAGCGGCTGGCCGATTCCAGCACCTTCGGCAATACGTTTATATCGCCGACTGTATTCAGAAAAACATCACCCCGGGCCAGGACAAAATGGACGGCCCGTTCGATGTCGGCCTGATTTTCCAGCGGCTGATACCAGGTGTTGCGGCTGCGCTCGGTGGTTCCCCACGGCCCGCGCATAATCGATTTGATGGTCTGGATGGCGACCCCCTTCGCCTTCGCCAGGGCCACCACCCGCTCAAAATCCGCCGCGTAGCGCGCGTTGCGCTTCATCACATAATTCCAGGGCAGCAGAATCGAGTCAAAGTCGAAGGCGTTCAGGCTGCGGTAGTGCATAGCCGCCACGGCCAGCCCGTGGCCGGTGACGCCGATAAAGCGTACCAGCCCCTGCTCCCGGGCCTCAATCGCCGCTTCCAGCGCGCCGCCGGGACCCATCGCAATGTCCCAGTCGTCCGGGTGGACCAGGTTGTGCAGTTGGATCAGGTCGAAGTTGTCGATCTGCATCCGCTCCAGCGAGCGGTGAATCTCCTCTTTGGCCGCGGCGTAGGTGCGCTCGCCGGTCTTCGTGGCCAGGAAGAAGTCCTTGCGCTGCTTCGCCAGCCACGGGCCAAGCCGCTCTTCGGCCGCGCCGTAGCTGGCCGCGGTGTCGATGTGGTTGATGCCGTACTCCATCACCAATTCCATCGTCTTATCGGCCTGGGCCTGGCTGACGCTGCCCAGGGCGGCCGCGCCAAAGAGGGTGAGACTGCTGTTGTGGCCTGTGCTGCCAAAGGGTCGTCGTAAAATCGTCGGCATGAGAAATCTCCTTTTGAATGTAAATTTGTCGCTCTTTCTCCGCGCCTCTGCGTCTCAGCGGGAGAGTAAAATTGTATACACGGATCAGAGGGAACACTGATTTTCACTGATCTGTGTTCTATTTTATCCGTGTATACAAGCCCATCTTTCGGGTTGTGTGGTTTGTCCTACGGCGAAACGGCCAAACTGCCGTCCCCCTTTTCCTCCATCCGGCGTCGGATGAAACCCAGCCCTTTGCGAAAATCCGGATGCCAGTCGTCGTCAGGTTCTTCGTCCAGATTCTGCCAAAAGAAGGCAAAATCGTGGCCGCCGCCGTCGGTGGTGTAGTGACTCCACTCATCCGGCAACGTACGCTCTACGACACACAGAAAGAGATGCCAGCGCTGTTTGATACCGCGCAGGGCCAATTGACCTAATGGCTCGACCACCCGTGCATCTTCAATCCCCGATTCCTCGCCCAACTCCCGCAGAACTGTCTGGTTGGGTTCTTCGTCTTCCTCCACTGTGCCTTTGACGAGTTGGGAACCCGCCTTTGGGTGACGGAAGGCCAGGATTTGCAGACGATCTTCCCGGCGGCGCAAAAGGACGGGACAGGCTTTATCCGTGAATTTCAATGCTCGTCCTTTCCTCAATTGCCGGCATTTGGGCCGCGGCCAACGCCGCTTCGCAGACCATCCGCACAGGCACACCCGCGGCGTCGGCCAGCTTTTTGCAATCGTCGAACTCCGGCTTGGCTCCCAGCCGCTCGCCGTCCAGCACTTTCACCTTCACCAGCACCGGGCCGTAGACCGTCTCGACTGTGCGAAACTCCCGCTTGGCGATGTGGCGCGCCACGGGATAGACCCGCACCCCCAGCGTCGTCGTCTCGCGCAGGAGCAGCCGGGCAACTTCCGTCTCCTTCTCCGCCCCGGCCAACACAGACAGAAGCGTACCGGGCCGCCCCTTTTTCATCCCAATCGCCGTCGTCCATACATCCAGCGCACCGGCTCCAAAGAGCCGTTCCCGCACCGGCTCGTACAACTCCGGGTTCATATCGTCGATATTCGTTTCGATGACGACAAGAGAAGAATGGGACACGGCTGACACGGATGCAAAGGATTGCCACGGATTTTCTTTCTCTTCTTCGTGTCGCTTCGCGTGGCCTCGTGGATCACCCGCCACCTGCGACCCTCCACCTTCCACCCCCTCCCCTACCCACAGCCGGGCCACATTCGGCCAGTCAAATTCTTTGCGTCCCGCGCCGTAGCCGATACGCCGTAGGACCATCCGGGGCTGGGAAAAGTCGGCCAATTCAGCCAGCAGAGCCGCGCCGGTGGGGGTCACCAGTTCCCCCGGCCCCGGTGCGGGGACGGTGGGCGCAGCAGCCGCGGCCAGCAGTTCCAGTGTGGCCGGTGCGGGCAGAGGGATACGCCCGTGCTGGGTCTGCGCCCAGCCGTGGCCCAGAGGCAGGGGCGAGGCGTGCAGGCGTTCGATCCCCAACTCGGCCAGCCCGGCACAGACGCCCACAATATCCACAATTGCATCCAGCGCCCCCACTTCGTGGAAATGAATCTGCTCGACTGTCGTATTGTGTACCCGCGCCTCGGCCTGGGCCAGCCGGGTGAAGACGGCGATGGCCCGTTGCTGCACGACCGGCGGCAGATCGCCCGCGCCGATAATAGCAGTCACGTCGGAGAGATGGCGGTGGGCGTCGCCTTCGGTCACTTCCACCGCGGCCAGCGTTGCCCGCAGGGGGCCTTTCATCACCGGCTGGGCGTCCACCCGCCAGCTTCCCGGCGGCAGATGCAGGCCCTCCACCACAGCCCGCAGCCGTTCGATGGGCCAGCCCGCGTCCAGCAGACAGCCCAGAAAAATATCACCGGAGATACCGGAAGGGGTGTCGAGGTAGGCGATAGGCATAGGGATTGGGGATTGGGGACTGGGGATTGGAGACTGGGCAGTGACACGGACGCCGCGTCACTGCCCAGTCTCCAATCCCCGATTCCTATTCCCTTACAACCTCCATCAGCGGAATAATCGTCCCATTCGTCGCCCCATTCAACCCTCCGCTCTTGAACCCGGCCAAATCCAGTGTGACGAAACGATAGCCCGCGGCTTTGACACCGGCCACAATCTCGCTGTGGTGCTGGAAGGCTTTGGGGAACTCCTCTGCGGGGACTTCGATGCGGGCGATTTCGTTGTGGTGGCGCACCCGGAACTGGGGAAAGCCCAGTTCCACCAGCACATCCTCGGCAGCTTCGATCTGGCGCAGAAGTTCCGGTGTGATAGCTGTGCCGTGGGGGACCCGGCTGGAGAGGCAGGCCATAGCGGGCTTATCCCACACGGGCAGGCCGAGATGCTGGGCAATCGCCCGTACCTCCGGTTTGCCGATACCCGCCTCGATCAGCGGCGAACGCACATCCCGCTCACGAGCCGCGGTCATCCCTGGCCGGTGATCGCCCAGATCGGACGTATTGGCCCCGTCCATCACCACACCCCATTCCTCGGCCAGCAGCAGTTCCTTCAGCCGGTTGTGCAGTTCCGATTTGCAGAAGTAGCAGCGGTTGTTGGGGTTGGCCGCGTAGTTTTCGTCCAGATATTCTTCGGTGTTCACCAGCCGGTAGGGGACGCCCAACAGTTCGGCCAGCTTCACCGCATCCCGCATCTCCCGGGCGGGATAGCTGGGCGAGACGCCGATGCAGGCCAGGGCATCTTCGCCCAACTGCTCGTGGGCCACGGCCATCACCAGTGCGCTGTCCACACCGCCGGAATAGGCCACGAGAACCGAACCGGCAGAGCGCATAATAGCACGCAGAGCGTCCAGTTTGGCGGATGTTTCAGGTGTAAAGGGTATATTTTCTGTCATTGGTCTGTTGTCTCGGAGGGTTTGATGATGGGATGCTGAGATGATGCAGTTCGGCCATTATCTCATCATCCCATCATCTTTCATTATTTTTGCATTGATCAGCGCGGCCAAATGGCCCGCGCCAAAGCCGTTGTCGATATTCACCACCGCCACGCCGGAGGCGCAGCTATTGAGCATCGTCAGCAGGGCCGAGACGCCGCCGAAGCTGGCCCCGTAGCCGACCGATGTGGGCACGGCGATGACCGGCGCATTCGTCAGCCCGCCCACCACCGAGGCCAGCGCGCCCTCCATTCCAGCGACGACAACGACGACATTCGCATTTTGGATGGCGGGCACGTGGGGGAAGATGCGGTGCAGCCCGGCCACCCCCACATCGCTGATTCTGTGGGGGCGATGGCCCATCAGGTCCAGGGTCAGGGCTGCCTCTTCCAGCACAGGCAGGTCGCTGGTCCCCGCGCAGATGAGGACGACGCCTTCGCTGCGGGGTGCATCCGGCTCCCGGTCCATCCACAGACAACGGGCCAGCTCGTACCACTGCAAGCCCTCCACCCGTTCGGCCGCGGCGTCGAAATGGGCGCGGCTGGCCCGGGTCCCCAGCAGCCGGGGCGAGCGGGCGGCCAACCGTTCCGCAATCGCCGCCACCTGCGCCGGCGTCTTGCTCTCGCAGTAGATCGTCTCCGGAAAGCCGCTGCGCAGGGCCCGGTGATGGTCCAGGGTGGCGAAATCCCCCACAGCTTCGTAGGGCAGACCCCGCAGTTGGGCAAGGGCACTCTCGACGGAGAGTGAGCCGTCGGATACATTCTGTAAAAGGGCGGAAAGTCTGGTTTCGTCCATAAGGCTCAGGGATTGGGGATCGGTGATTGGAGACTGGGAGAAGTGTGCCACAACCCAATCCCCAATCCCTAATCCCCAGTCGCCAATTCCCCTACCACCGGTACTGATTGGGGCCGAAGTCGGCCTCGTAGAAGGCGCTGACCATCCGTCCTGGGGGGACCAGTGAATCCACCAGCGCCCGGTCTTCGTCGGTGATGGTCACATCCAGCGCGCCCAGATTGTCGATCAACTGCTCCATTGTGCGGGGGCCGATAATCGGGCTGGTGACGCCGGGCCGCTCCATCACCCAGGCCAGGGCGAACTGGGCCATTGTGCAGCCTTTGGCCGCCACCAGGGGCTGCAAGCCTTCCACCACATCGTAGAGTTCGACAGTCTTGCGGGCGGCAAAGCGGTTGTTGCCGGAAACGTCGGCGTAGCGTGCGCCTTCGGGGGAAGGATTCTCGCGGGTGTACTTGCCCGTCAGCAATCCACCGGCCAGGGGACTCCAGGGAATGGTGGCGATGCCGAAGGTCTGGGCCATCGGCAGCAGTTCCCGCTCAATGCGTCGGTCCAGAATGTTGTAGGGGGGCTGCTCACAGATGAAGCGGTTCAGCCCCAACTCTTTGGAGGCCCACAGGCTCTCCACCACCTGCCAGGCCGCAAAAGTGCTGGTTCCGATGTAGCGTACTTTGCCTGCCCGCACCAGATCGTCCAGGGCGCGCAGGGTTTCGTCGATGGCGATCTCTGGGCGGGGGCGGTGCATCTGGTAGAGGTCGATGTAGTCGGTCTGGAGTCGGCGCAGGCTGGCCTCGCACTGCTCGATGATGTGGCGGCGGCTGGTTCCACCCGCGTTGGGATCGTCGTCGTCCATACGCCCGTGGACTTTCGTCGCCAGCACAATTTTGTCCCGCTTGCCGTTGCGTTTCAGCGCCTCGCCGGTGACCTCCTCGCTGCGGCCTCGAGCGTAGACGTTGGCCGTGTCCAGAAAGTTGATGCCGGCGTCCAGGGCCCGGTCGATGATGGCGTAGGAGTCGTCGGGGGTGGTGCTGCGGCCAAACATCATACAGCCCAGGCAGAGGGTGCTGACTTTGACGCCGGTGCGTCCGAGATTGCGCATTTCCATTGGGGGCCTCCTGTGGAAGATGAAAGGGTGAAGGGGTGAGAAAAGATGACAGAATGAAGGGATGACGAGGTATGAAACACACTCTGAATGGCGGCGGAGGGTATTGCACCGCTACGATAAGTATAGTGTAACCGCTTTTGGAAGAAAATTCAAATGGGGATCAAAACCGGTATAGTGGATTGTTTCGTCTACCACTGATTTTTTCCTTTGTGTTTTTGCGAGAATGGCCGTAATTCTGTACAGTTGGATTATCCAGGGCCAAAGGCCAGAAAGATCAGTGAGCAATGGGCCGGTGTGGTATAATTTCTGCCAACGGTCAATCCCAGCAAATGGATGAACAGGGCAATGAGCGAGACACCCACCAATTTTGGTTTTTCCGACATCGAACGCACCGACAACTACTCCGAAATGACCTACATCGCGGCCATCAGCGACGCCCTGCAGGTGGAGATGCGCCGGGACCCCAACGTCTTAATTATGGGCGAGGATGTGGGGGGCAGCTTTGGCGGCGCCTTCAAAGTGACCAAAGGCTTCGAGGAGGAGTTTGGCCCCCTGCGGGTGATGAATACCCCGATGGCCGAGAATGGCTTTGTGGGGATGGCGACGGGTATGGCGTTGATGGGTCTGCGCCCGGTCATCGAAGTCCAGTTCGCCGACTTTATCACCTCCGCCTTCGACAGTATTGTCCAGTATGCGGCCACCAACCATTACCGCTGGAACGCGGCTGTCCCCTGGGTCATCCGCGCCCCCAGCGACGGCGGTATCCGCTCCGGCCCCTTCCACAGCCAAAACCCGGAGGCCTGGTTCACCCACACCCCCGGTCTGAAAGTCGTGGCCCCGGCTACCCCTGCCGACGCCAAAGGGCTGCTCATCGCCGCCATCCGGGACAACAATCCGGTCATCTTTTTTGAGAGCAAAGCCCTCTACCGCTCCCTCAAAGGGCCTGTGCCGCCGGGGGAATACGTCGTGCCTATCGGTGTTGCCAATCTGGCCCGCCCCGGCAAGGATTTGTCGATCATCACCTACGGCAGCCAGGTGCAGGAAGCGCTCAAAGCCGCCGATACTCTGGCCGCCGAGGGCATCGATGCCGAAGTCCTCGACCTGCGCACCCTCAAACCTTTGGACACGGAAGCGATTCTGTCCACCGCCCGCAAGACGGGCAAAGTGCTGATCGTCCACTCCGCCACCATCAACACCGGGCTGGGCGGCGAGATCGCCGCGCTCATCAGCCAGGAAGCCTTCGAGTGGCTGGACGCGCCCATCCAGCGACTGGCCGGGCTGGACATCCCCGTCCCCTTCAGCCCGCCCCTGGAAGACGCCTACCGTCCCAGCGCGGCCAAAATTGTGGAGCGGGCGCGGGCGCTGGCCGCGTTTTAGCTTCTGTCCAGTGAAACTTTTGTTGTTGCGCAAGAAATCAGAAGATACTTTTGTATACACGGATGAGAAGAAACACGGATAAAATACAAAGCTATCCGTGTTTCTTCTCATCCGTGTATACAAACTCTTGGCTGACTCTGGCTACATAAAATTACGGAAGGGAAGGCAAAAGTGTCATTCCCCTCGCAATTCGCAACTCGCAACTCGCAACTCGCAACTCGCCCCCATGAAACTCGCCACCCTCTGCTACATCCAAAAGCCCGGCCACACGCTGATGTTGCACCGCGTGAAGAAGAAGAACGATATGCACCAGGGCAAATGGAACGGGCTGGGCGGCAAGCTGGAGCCAGGGGAGTCACCGGAGGAGTGCGCGGTGCGGGAGGTTTGGGAGGAGAGCGGTCTGCGTTGCCGCCGTCCCCGGCTGCGGGGCTTTATCACCTTTCCTGCCTTTGACGACATCGACGACTGGTATACTTTTTTATATACCTTTGACGATTTCGAGGGGGAACTGATCGACTCGCCGGAGGGGAATCTGGCCTGGATTGAAAACGGGCGGCTGCTGGGGCTAAATCTCTGGCCGGGGGATCGGGTCTTTCTGCCCTGGGTTTTTCAGGACCGGCTCTTTTCGGCCAAATTTATCTATGAAAAAGGGGAGTTCCTCCGCCACGAAGTGACATTTTATGGGGCAGGTGGCCAGGTATCGAATGAAAACGCTGTGCATCAAAAAGACCCGCCAGGTTTTCCGAAACCTGGCGGGTCTGATCCGGCGGACTTCCAGCCGGTCTACACCCCCGCCGACGACACCTATTGCTGGCTCTGCAACGGCCCCATAAGCAAACGTCACTGCAAAATCATCTGCAACCAGTGCGGCTTCACCCGGGATTGCAGCGATCCCTGAACGCAGGAATAGAACGCGGATGACGGCTGAAAGGGCGGATAAAAGACGGATTTCAGATGCTTCCCGTCCGCGTGCATCCGTTTTTTCCGCCCAAGTCAGCGTTCTATTCTCCCACCCACTCCCCGCCTTCCTCAATCCCCGCCAGACCAGACAGGGGTGTGATCGTCTCTTGCCCTGGCAGCGCGTGGCGCACGGCCTCGATGCGCTCGATCAGCCGCTCCCGCTGCAACTGGGCCAGCTCTTCCCGCACCACCTGCCAGAGCAGGCCGTGGCTGAAACGGTAGCGATGGGGCGACGAAACCTTCTCGCCGTTTTCGTCCGGCCCACTCTCCACCTCTACCACCAGCCCCCGGTTCATCCAATTGCTCAGACAAATCTCCACCCATTCGTTCGGCTCGGCAGAGACCCGCAGCAGCAGGGGGAGGTCGAACTCCCGGCCCAGCACAGCCGCCACCTGTAGCAGGCGGCGGGCCCGGGGGTTGAGCCGGGCCAGCCGGTTCTCCATCACCGCGGCTACGCCGGAGGGCACAGGCAGACCGTTGCCCAGGAGCGCCGCCAGCTTCTCCCCATCCAGCCGCCAGCCCCCCGCCGCCTCGCCGAGAATCTGCCGCTCTTGCAAGTCGAGCAGCAGTTCTTCCAGCACATAGGGGTTGCCCTCGCAGCGGTCGATGGCGTAGCGCCCCAACTGGCCGAGTTGGGGGCCGCTCAGCCCCACATAACGGCGCAGAATTTGCAACAGACTCTCGTTGCTCAGGGGGTGGAGCTGGCGTGTGGAGAGATGGCCCTCCCGGATCAGCACATTGCGCCAGAGGACGAGAGGGTGGTTGGGCGTCGTCTCCTCCCGGCGATAGGCGCAGACAAACCAGAGAGGTTTGAATTGCAGCCGGTGAAAGAGATAGCGCAGGAGGTCCAGGGTGGCCTGGTCGGCGTCGTGCAGGTCGTCCAGAAAGAGAACCATCTGCCGCTCCTGGGCGATGGCGGCTTCCAGAAAATGGGCCACGGCTTCAAAGAGGCGGTGGCGGGCCGTATTGTCTTCTTCCAGACTGGGCAGGACGGCTTTGCGCTGGCTCTGGGCCTCTGGCCAGAGCCGGGAAAGCTCGACCAGCCAGCTATCGGCCACCTGCACTTTGCCCAGCACGCCGGTTTGGGGGTCAAAAAGGGGACGCAATGCCTCGACCAGCGGCTCGTAGACCAGCCCGGTGCGGTAGTTGTAACAGCGGCTACGCAGGGTGGCCGCGCCCAGGCTGCCGGTATAGGCCAGCACATCCTCCAGCAGCGCGCTCTTGCCCACCCCCGCCGGTCCTTCCAGCAGGGTCAATTTGCCAGTACCCCGGCGGGCCGCCTCCCACTGCTGCACCAGCCAGGTGTGGGGCTCGCCCCGTTCCAGCAGGGGCAGCCGGGGTTGGGCCGGGCGCAGGGTGCTGGTGAGGGCGTCGTTGAGTTCTTCGATCTGCTGGCGCAGGCTTTCGGTTTCCAGGCTGGGGGCCACGTTTAACTGCTCGGCCAGCACCCGTTTGCTGCGCTCGTAGTGGGCCAGGGCCGCGCTGCGTTGGCCGCTGAGATGGAGCAGGAGCATCTTCTGGCGGTGGGCCTCCTCCTGCCAGGGTTCCAGGGCCAGCAACCGATTGACCTGGCGCAGGGCCAGCTCGTACTCGCCCCGGCCTGTGTGGTGTTCGATGAGGGTGGTGTAGATTTGGCCGACCCGCCGCCGCCACTCCTCCCGCTCGGTGGTCAGCCAGAGGTCAAATTCCGGGCAGTCGTCCAGCCCCAGGTCTTCCAGAAAGTCGCCCCGAAAGAGTTCGGTGGCCGCGGCCAGGCTGTGGAGTTGGTCCGAGCGGGCCAGCCGCTCCATCTGCACAGTGTCCATCCACAGCCGCTCGTCCCCCCGAAAGTGGACGGCGCGCCGGTCGGCTTCCAGGCAGTTGGGCAATTCCTGGCCGATGTTGTGCAACACCCGGCTCAGGTTGCCCCGCCCCCGGCTTTCGGATTTGTCGCCCCAAAAAAGCCCGGCCAACTCCTGGCGAGAGACGGGCTTGCCCTGGCTGCACAGATAGCAGAGCAGCCCCAACGCCTTGCGCGATTCCAGACGGCCAATGGGCTGGCCGTTGTGTTCGATCTGAATGGGGCCGAGAAGGCGGATATGGATGTGGTCGAGTTCGGGCATTGCTACTTGACAGGGTGACAAAATGACCGGGTGACAGGGTGAAGGGTGCTACTGTATACCCGTGTCAAGTATGAAAGGGGTAATTTCCAGAGTAGCCATCAGTTTTTCCAGCGTCGTCTGACGTAATTCGGCCAGTTCGACCAGATAGCCAACCCGCTGGGCGTTTCTGATTTCGATTTCGTCTACAACATTGGATAGTTCCGCTTCTCCTTTTTCGTCCAGAAGCCCGGCCCGCTGCTTGCGGGTCAACTCGGCGCAACGGCGACGCAGGGCAAGCGGAACGACGCCTTCGTTGATTTTGGCGAGCAACGCGGCTTCCGGGTTGGGAATATGCGCGCTCTTGCGCTGGGCGCGCAGACGGATCACCTGATTTGCCAGCAGGTCTAATTCGTCCAAACCCAACTGGGGCAGACTCTCCAGGAGAACATCAAATGGGAGTTCGGTCTGAATTTGAAGTGTAGTCATATCCCTATTGTACCATCTGTGATTCACTTCTGCACGGGTGACAATTACGAAAGCTGGGGCAGCCGAGGCCCGGCGGGAATCATATCGCCGGAATCGTCGATGCGCTGCCAGGGGTAGAAGACCCAATCGTCGGTGATCTCTGCGTAGTAGTCGGGCGCGTCGTCTTTGAAGAGGCTGCGGTTCTGTTTCCAGTGCAGCACAGCCGTCTCCGGGAAGCCACCCGACGCTTTGATGCGGCTGGCAACGGTGACAATCGTCCGCCCCCGATCCCACATATTGTCCACCACCAGAATTTTCTTGCCCCGCAACAGTCCATCGGTGGGGAACTGCTGGAAACGGGGCCAGCTCATCTCGGCGCGCACAGCCGAGTCCTGGCCGAAGACGACCGAAGCGGTGAGCACATCCTTCATCTTCAGCGCCTCGGCAATCATCCCGCCGGGGATAATGCCGCCCCGTGTGATGAGCAGCAGGGCATCGTAGGGGGTGTTGAGCTGCATCACCACTTTGCTGATCAATTCTTCCACATCGCGCCAGGTCAGGTATACATTTGCCATAGGTGGGTCTCCACACTTGAACGAAACTTGCCAGTTACTTCAACCACAAAGTCACAAAGGCACGAAGAAACAAAGAGAAGCACATTCTTCGTGCCTTTGTGACTTTGTGGTTCTGTCGGTTTATCTTCCCGTCGAGGCCAACACAACCCCCGCCACCGCGGCCTGCATGCCCAATTCCGCCACCCGCTGGGAAACCCGCGGGCGGAAATAGAGACCGCTCCCGGTGGGTACGTCGAAGAGGGCGTCGCTGTTTTCGATTGTCGTTCCTTCCGCTGGGCTATAGCGCAGGCCGTAGGACCCCGGCACAATCCCCCACAGGCGGAACTCGCCCAGGGCATCGCTGACCGTCTGGGCCACTGCCGCGCCATCCTCGTCCACCAGTTCCACCCCCACACCCGCCAGCAGCACATCCCCGCCAACCCAGCCCGCGCCGCCGGGCCGCAGGGTCAACACCACCGGGTCGTGGTCGCTGGCCCGGTAGACGGTTGCCGGGTCCATCTCGGCATAGACCGGGAAATCGGCGCTGATGCGCAGGGGATCGATGCCGGCGAAGGCGGTCTGCATTCCCCGGCTGTAGAGGATGTGATCCAGGGCCTGGCTGCCCCCGTTAAAAATGTACGTATAGCGATCTGCCGGGGAGAGATTGTCAAAGCTGTGCAGCAGGCTGGGTGCGGTCTGCTCCTGCAAAATCTCCACCGGCCCGCTCTCGTAATAGTCGTTCAGATCGCCCAGGACGACGATAGCTGCCTCCGGGTCCGCGTCCAGCCGGGCCTGGACCAGCGCGGCCACATGCTCGGCCTGATAGGTGCGCCGGATGATATTGACGCTCTCGTCGCCCCCTTTGCTCTTCCAGTGGTTGACGATAACCGTCAGGGGATAGGGATCACCCCAGGGCCCGGATACTTCCAAATCCACCACCAGCGGCGGGCGGTTGAAGAAGGCGAACTGCCGGGGCGGGCAGGTTCCGGGCACAAAGCGCAGGCCAAAGGTGAAGCGGGAGCAGCCCTGAATCGATTCCGCGGCCACAACCGTCGCCCGATCCGTGCGGGCCAGCAGGCTGTTGGTCAGGGGGAACTCCCGGTCGCTGCTGTTGGGGCCTTCGATGGCGACAGATGTATAGGGCAGGCCAAACTCGTCGGTCAGCAATTGGGCCAGGTTGGCCGCGTCTTCCGGCGTGCCTGTCTCCTGCAAGCCGATAATTGTACAGCCGTTCATCCCCTGGGCAATGGCGACTGCCCGCTTGCGCAGTTGCAGGTTATAATCGTCCCCATTCGGGTGCTGGTCTCGCCCCTGGCCCAGGCCAAGCACATTGAATGTGCAGACCGTAAAGGCGTCGTCCGGGATGGGCGGCAGGCTGTCCACAACGGCTGTACGGGACTCCACCTCCACCTGCGCGCCGGGCAGAAGCATCAATTGATATTTACCGAAATTGTAGTCCAGCACAGCCAGCACCGGCCCGTCTCCGTCTGCCGCGCCGACAGTCACCCGGTCGCCCCAGGCCGCGTCGGGAAAATCCGCGCCCAGCGCCGCGCTCAGAAAGATCAGCCCGTCCATATCCCCGGCCCGGCTCTGGTAGACCCGACCCCCGGGCAGATAGGCGGGCAGCCCCTCGGCGGTCAGGGCGATCTCCACATCCCCGGTGTCGAAGCGTTTGGTCGGCCCCTGGACAAGACCGGTCAGACCCTCCAGGGAGACGAGCATTCCTTCCAGCGGCTCAAAAAGTTCGGCGGGGGACTGGTTGCGCTGGGCCAACGGCGCGGGGCTGGGCTGTAGCTCGGCGGACCCACAGCCTTCGACAGTAGCCACACTTCTGGCTTCGGTCAGTTCGGTCTTTTCGTAATACTCGCTGGCCGCGGCCTGGCGCACCAGCACACAATCCCCCACGGCCAGCGCGGGCCGCCGGGCCATATAAACGTATACCCCATCGCTGGTGGCCGGGTTGCCGTCGCCTGTCGGGTCTTGCAGATAGAAGCCGTAGGCGTTGATGCCGGTGACGATGCCCAGCACATTCAGGTCACTACCGGCCAGGGGTGTCTCCGGCCCGTCGCCCTGAATTTCGTAGATGGGCGTCAGATCAGTGGGGAGGGGGGGAGCGAGGGGCGGCGCGTCGGTTTCGATGTCGGCCAGGCGGCGGGGGATGAGGCGATAGGAGCCGAAGGCGTGATCCACAATGGCGGTGATACTGGCGACCGCCTGTTGGGGCTGGGCGTCGTAGGCCACGCCTTTGTCGTCCACCAGCAGGCCGCCGCTGTCGTCCTTCACCCGCCACTCGCCGTGCTGGTTAGGTCCAACAGTGACAGTCAGGCCGATCAGTTGCACCAGCACTCCCTCCCACTGTTCGCTGGCCGCGGCTTTGACGGTCAGCGCGACGGGCGCAGGCAGAGGGTTGCCCGACGAAAGGATTTCAACCGCCGTCGGCTCGATCTGTGTCAGGTCGTAGTACTCGGCCACGACGCCCGTCACCTGCACTGCATCGCCTTCGGCCACCCGGTGGCCGCGCTGGAAGACGGCGATGGCGCTCCACGGCCCGCCCGTCTCTTCCTGCACAAAAAAGAGGCTGCCGTAGACGCCCGTGACAATCCCCTGGACAGTGACGCTCTGGCCCACAAAAGCCGAGTCGTCGCCCCTGCTCAGGTTGCTCTGAATGTCGGCGATTGGCGTAACGACGGCCTGGGCAGAGAGCGCGGCCGGTGTCAGCAGCGCCAGCGCGCAGAGAAGCAGAAGTGTGGGAAGAAGTGAGTTCGTTCGGCGCATCGGCTTTCGTTTCCAGTGGCGCGGGGCTGTAACGAGAATTGCCGATATTCTAGCACATCCATTCCCCATCCGCCCACTTTGCCAGCGCCCAACGGGGGGAAGTATAATGGCACGGGCAATGATGACGGACGACTGACCGCTGACCGCAGGTGCATGGGAGTAGCAATGGATTCAATGAATAGCGCTATGACACAGATCGCCCCCGGCATCGCCTGGACACCCCTGGCCCCGGAATGGCGCTCTGTGACCGATCTGCCCCTGCTCATCCTCGTCGGTGTGACCGGCGTGGGCAAGAGCACCACCCTGGCCCTGCTGGAAGCGGTGGACCCGCCTGTGCGCCAATTGCCGGATCGCCGCAGCCTGGCTGATCAGCTTATCACGAAAGTGCAGTTGGACGGGGGCGAGCCGATTCGGCCTGTGACCGACCGGGCCGAGCGCTTCGACTATACCCGGCGCTACCGGGAAGAGAATCCCGGCGGGCTGGCCCAGGCCCTCTCCCAGCTTTGGATCGACCCGGCCCGTTGGCCCCAGCCCCTCTGCTTCGACGGTCTGCGCGGGGTGGAGGAGGTGAGCTACGCGGCCGAACACCTGCCCAACACCCGTTTCGCCGTGCTGGATGCGCCGGATGTGGTGCGGGTGGAGCGGCTGCTGGGTCGGGGAGATCGCTTCGACCGGCTCGCGCCCAACCCGACGAACGCCAGCCGCGACGCGCTGCCCGGTCTGGACGTGCCCGGCGCGGAGGCGCTCTTTTCGGCGGAGGAGCAGGCACGTCTCTCCGCGCTGGTGACGGAGGGCAGCGTCAGCGCGAACGATCTGCGGGCCAAAATCGCTATCGTCGTGGCCGAGCGCCAGAACTACGACCCGGCCGCGGCCATCGCCGCGCTGCAACGGCTGGCCCCGGCGCGGACGGTTGTGGTGGATACGACGATTCACTCACCCGCAGAGGCGGCGGAACGCATAGGTGGATATTGCGTATTGCGTAAGACCAGCGCCGGTTGAGTAGGCGGCTGCTGTTTGCCGCCGTATCGAAACCAAAGCGGGTTGACGAAGTTTCTCCTCATCACCCGTTCGCTCTGGTTTCGATACGCCCTCCGAAGACTCCGGGCTACCCTTCGATGAACTCAGGACACCGCTCAACCGGCGCTCACTGGTCTGATCTGCACGCAACTCTCGTGGCTTCGCCACCCTACTCCGTACCAGCGAGAAACTAACGCACAGGCGTTAGTCGGTCGGCCAACCAATTGAAACGTGAAACGTGAGGTGTCGTCACGTACTCTCACGTTTCACGTCTTCACGTTTCCGTACGCAAATCGTGGCTTCGTCACAGGCAATACGCCTACCCAATCCATTCCCATTATCCCACTATGACCCCAAAAATCACCCACATCCACACCCTCCCCTACCGCCTGCCCCTGCACGAGCCGCTGGCTTGGGGCAAGGCCAGCGTACTCAACGACGCCCATCACGTCCTGCTGCGGGTGACGCTGAGCGACGGCGCGCAAGGCTGGGCGGAAGCGCCCCCCCGCCCGACGATTTACGGGGAGACGGTCGAGAGTATCTGTAGGATTGTGGCGCAAGAGTTGGCCCCCCGGCTGCTGGGCGAAGGGCTGGACGAGGCCACGCTCCCCAAACTCACCGCTCGGATGGCCCAGATTGCCAACAACCAGACGGCCCGGGGCAGTCTGGACATCGCCCTGCACGACGCGCTGGCGATGAGCCGGGGCGTGTCCCTGGCCGAGCATCTGGGCGCGGTGCAGGAGAAGCTCCGGGTGAGTTATATTCTGGGCATCGGCGCGGAAGAGGCGGTGTTGGAAGAAGCGGCCCGGGTGGTCGGCCAGGGGGTGCGGGTGTTGAAGGTGAAGGTGGGCCGGGAATGGGAGGCGGATGTGGCCCGCATCCTGCGCCTGAGCGAGCTTCTCGGCCCGGATGTGGACCTCTACGCCGACGCCAACGAATGCTTCACCGCCGAGAATGGGCAGCGGCGGCTGGCCGCGCTGGCGGAGATGGGGCTGCTCTACTGCGAAGAACCCCTGCCCGTGGAACTGGTGCGGGAGCGTTCTGCCCTGGCCGCCGCCAATGCCCTGCCCGTCATCGCCGACGACAGCACTTTCAGCCTGCGCGACCTGCGCCGGGAGCTGGCCCTGGACAGCTTCCACATTCTGAACATCAAAACAGCCCGCACAGGCTACACCGAATCCGCCGCGATGCTGGCCGCAGCCCTGGCCGCGGGCAAAGGGGTGATGATCGGCTCCCAGGCCAGCACTGGGCTGGGCACTGTGCGGGCCGCGCTCTTTGCCGCCCAAGCGGGCATCGAGCATCCGTCCGAACTCAGCTTCTTTCTCAAATTGCAGAGCGACCTGCTGGATCGCCCGCTGCTCCTCCACGACGGTTATCTGCATCTCTCCGAGATCGCCGACGCCCGCATCGATCCGGACAAATTGAAAGACGCGTCTGTCTAGCCATCATCGCATTATCCCAGCATCAACGACTGCTGCTGGGATAATGCGATAACGCAACTACCCTCCACAGGAGCCTCCGATGTCCGCCTTCCCCATCTCCGCCCCCCTCTCTCTGGGCGATCTGCTGGACCGATCTTTTCGGCTCTATCGGGCGCGCTTTGGGCCATTTCTGGGTACGGCAGCCCTCTTTCTGGTGCCGATGAGTGTCTTGTCAGGGCTGCTCACCGGCACGTTTATCACCGACTATATGGACGCACTGACCGCACTGGGCACGGGCGGTGGATCGCCTCCGGAGGATGCGATCTTTCAGGCTTTTGGCGGTGTGATGAGTTTCGGCGCGGGGATGTTTCTGCTGAGCATTCTTTCCCTTGTGCTGAATGGAATTGTCACCCTGGCCCTGACCGGCCAGAGTATCGGCGCGCTCCACGGCGAATCTCTGCCGGTGAAGGAAGCAGTACGCCGGGCGCTCTCCCGTTTTTGGCCCTTTGTGCGCATAAGTATTTTGCAGGGATTGGCCTTTATCGGCGCCACAGTCGCCATTCTGATCCCGCTCTTTATTCTGCTCTTTCTGGCGGTTCTCATCGGCGGGGCGATTGGCCTCTCGCTTGACAGCCTGGGCGGGAGCGGGGGGTTTGTGGCCGTAATGGGGCTGGGGCTGCTCGTTCTCTGTGGCTATATTGCGGCTTTGCTGCTGACGGTCCTGCCGACTGTCTATCTGTCGGCCCGCTGGGTGGTGGCGATACCCGCGCTGGTGAATGAGCAGTTGGGCGCCCGAGACTCCCTGCGCCGTAGCTGGGCATTGACTGCCGGGGGTGTCTGGCGGGCCGGGGGCTATGTACTCCTGCTCTGGCTTGTGGGTGCGTTGGTTATCGGCCTGCCTGTGGGTCTCTTTCAGCAGGTGCTGCTGCTGGTATTGCCCGCCTCGGCGATGGGGCTGGCTACCAGCATCGGCACAGCCACCAGTTCCCTCTTTTCCGTGCTCTGGGTGCCCTTCAATTCGGTTGCGCTGGTGCTGCTCTACTACGATTTGCGGGTACGCAAGGAGAGCTACGATCTGGAATTGCGTATTGATCAGTTGGCAGCGGAGACCGAACAGACGGATAGGGATTCTCACCTATAGAAGGGAGTACCACAGATTTGTCTCTGCGTCGCTTTGTCTTTCTCTGCTCTCTCTTTTCCCTGCTCCTGCTACTCTGGGGCGGTGGATTGGCCGGGGCCCAGGACGAGCCGATCTCTCTGGCCGATTATCGGGCCAGGCTGGCCGGGCTGTTAGAGCGGATCGAGAGTGGGCGTGAGAATGCCCCCCCCAAAACAATCTCCCCGCCCGTACGGCTGCTCTCCGGCGAAACCGTTCTCCCAGCGCCGCTCTTTGGGCCGGATGATGGGGATGCTGTGGCGGTTCGTCGTCTTGCCGTGGCGCTGGAGCAGATGGACCTGAGCCGGGGAGACGATACAGCCGCTCGAATGGCCCAACTGGAGGCAGTGGCCGCCCGTCTGGACCTGTTGCAGCCCACCCTTTGGGAACGTTTCATCCGCTGGTTTTGGGAGTGGGTTGAACGGCTCTTGCCCAGACGCTCCCCTGTGGCCGGTGGCGCATTGGGGCAGGTCACCAGTACACTGATTGGGTGGGCGATCTTTGTCAGCGGCGGGCTGCTGCTGGTGCTGCTGCTGGGCTATTGGCTGCGCCGATTGCTGGCCGGTATGCTGGCTGGTCAGGAGAGCGGGGACGCAGAAGCAGGCGCAGATGGCTGGCCGGTTAGCGCGGCCCAAGCCCGGCAACAGGCCGGCCAGATGGCCCAGGCCGGTAACTATCGGGAGGCCGTGCGCCGCCTCTATCTGGCCGCGCTCCTGCGTCTGGCCGAGCGGGAGGTGATCCGCTACGATCCCAGCCAGACCAACCGGGAGGTGCTGGAGAGGGTAGACCCCAACGCCCCGACCCATGGCCATTTGCAGCCGGTGGTAGAGACCTTTGACCGGGTGTGGTATGGGGAACGGGAGCCGGACGAAGAGACTTTCCGGGTCTATAGCCGGGAGATCGACGCGCTGCTAAGCGAGCGGCGGGAGGGTCAACGTGGCTAGAATGGGCCGTTCCGCCGGCTTTCTCCTCCTCTTTCTCCTTCTCTTCGTCGCTGCCCTGCTTTCCCAGCGGCCCAACGCGCCCCACCCGCTCTACGCGCCCGGCGGGGATGGGCCGGACGGGTTGTTGCTTCTGCAGGAGTGGCTGGAAGAGATGGGGTATCGGGTAGATGAGACGGGACGGACCGCCTTTGCGCCCGGCCCGGCCCACCTGCTCTTTGTCTATCCGGGTGTTCACCCTTTCAGCCCCGAGGAGGTAGTGCGGCTGACGGCCTGGGTGGAGGCAGGGGGAAGTCTGGCGCTGGTGGCGGTGGACGATGACGAATTGTCCCGGACCTTCGACTTTTCCCTGATGGATGGGGGCATCGCCGGGCGGCTGGTGCAGAGCCAGCCCCTGCTGCCCGGCGCGTCCAGCGTCATCACCGGGACCAACTTTTCCCGCCGACTGGGATTGCCTGGGGATTCAAAAGCCGTGACGCTGCTGGCCGAAGAGGGCGGGCTGGCCCGGCCAGGGCTGGCTGTATTGGGGATGGGCGCGGGCTGGGTCTGGCTGCTTTCCGAAGATTTCACCCTGACCAACCAGCGGCTGACCGATGACCGATCCACCGCCCAGGTTGTGCCCGCCCTGCTGCGGGCCGTTCCCCCGGGGGGGCAGGTGCGCTTTGACACCTACCATCTCTTTGGCCCCGCCGAGGGAGCGACCGGGCAGATTGACTCCTTGCAAGAGTGGGCCTATCGCACACCCACGGGCTGGGCGGCTATCTTTCTGCTGCTGCTGGGCTTTGGCTATTTGCTCCTGCAGGGGCGACGGCTGGGGCCACCTTTGCAGACGATTACCCAGGGCAGACGGCGGGAGGCAGCAGAATTTGTGGTGGCGATGGCCGGTTTGCAGCGCCGGGCCGGTCTGCGCGACAGCATCGCCCGCCATCAGCTGCGGCAATTGAAAGAGCGGCTGGGGCGCGGGCTGGGGCTGCCCCCGGACCTGCCTGATGGGGACTTACTGGCCCATCTGTCCAGCCCACAGAGCGGGCTGACCGGGGAACAAGTGGAACGGCTGGGTCATCTGCTGGCCGCTCTCGCCGCCAACCCGGACGAAGCGACGCTGGTACGGCTGGCTGGGGAAGCCGAAAGTTTTGGGGTTACAGGAAATCGAAGCGGTGCTGGTTTGGCAGGGAAGGACAGAGCAGTGCGATAATGGGTGTAGATAGTATGTCACTGTCACCTGTCCACGGAAGGAGAGAGATGTGGAATTTAAGCATCTGACCGTCCTGCAGGCGAAACGCTACGGCGTTTTTGTCTGCAAAGGGGATGATAGCCTGGGCTATGCGGCCAAAGAGATGGCCCAACGGGATGTGAGCGCGCTGGTTGTGGTGGACGGCGAGGGACTGCTGGAAGGGATTGTCACCCGCACGGATCTGCTGCGGGCAGGCGCACTGGAACCCGAGTGGAGCAGCCTACCCGTCAGTTCGGCGATGACAGTGGATGTGGTGACTATCTCAATGCACGAAAATCTCGGCGTTGTGATGGAACTGCTCTTGCAGGAACACATTCACCGGGTGGTGGCTGTGGAGAGGGAGGGGGCGGCCCAGCGGCCCGTGGCCCTGCTCTCTGCGGCTGATATTGTTTTTCATATGGCACGGGCCGCCAGCGTTTCATAAAACGGAAAATTTGCATTCCCTTGACATACCCTCCGCTTCCATTTATCCTGAGTGGAGATTCAGCGCAGGAATGAGCAGGGGAGTTTATCCTATGGCAACACGACGGAGACCAGCAGTGAAATTAGGCGTGACAGGCTTGGGCGAGCGCAAGGAGATTGCGCCCGGCGTCTTTATCAATACCGCGTACCGGGGGTGTACCCCCGGTTTTGTCAGCACCGACGAAGGGGTGATTCTGGTTGACACCCCGCTGATTCCCGAACAGGCACGGGACTGGCGGCAGCAGATTGAGGACGTGTGCCCGAATGCGCCTTTCCTCTTTGTCTTTAATACAGACCACCACCGGGGCCACGCGCTGGGCAATCAATACTTTATGCCCACAACCGTCATTGCCCACGAACGGGCACACAAAGAGATGTCCGGCTACACCGAGAATTTTAAGGAACGGGTCTATAACAGCTTCAAACGGGAGCCGGAGATTCAAAAGCAGATGACGGACATTGAGATTATCCCGCCCCATCTCACCTTTACAGACCGCGCAAAGCTGCTCTACGGCGGGCGGGAAGTGGACCTGATTTACGTAGGCGGTCACACCCCGGCCACCAGCATCGCCTGGCTGCCCGAAGAGAAGATCGCCTTTGTGGGGGATGTTCTCTGGGTGGATCAGCACCCCTATATGGCCCAGGCCAATTCCAAAGAGTGGATTGACGGGCTGGGGCTGATCCGGGAGCTGGGCGCCGAGTTGCTCATCCCCGGCCACGGACCGACCTGTACGCCGAAGGCCACCCACAAAGTCGAGGAGTATATCGTCTTTATGCGTGGCCGGGTGCGGGACTATTACCTGGCGGGCAAAAATAAAAACGAGGCCAAGAGCGGTCTGGTGAGCGAAATGCTGGCCTGGTTCCCGGTTCCGCCGGATCGCAAGGCAAAGATCGAAAGTCAGATTAAGTCTGGTATCAACCGGGTCTTCCGCGAGATCCAGCGGGAAGAGGAGCTTGCCAACGGCGGCGTGAACAGCGCGGATGATGACGACGACGAGGGCGACGGGGACTGAGCGGGAGGATGACGGGAGGAAGGGGTGACAGGGTGATAGGGTGATAGGGTGACAGGGTGACAGGGTGACAGGGTGACGCCTAGTCTCTACTTTCCAGTTCCCAGTCCCCAATCCCCAGTCCCCAGTCCCTACTCCCCAGTCCCCAGTCCCCCTATTTGTGACACTATCAGGAGTCTCTTTTTTATGGCCCATTCTGTACGGGAGCAGCGGGACAGCCCGGCCAATCAATTGCGTGCCCGGCTGGACGAGGCGGAGCGGGCGGTGTTGCGTCTGTCTGCCAATCAGGTGGAGAGCTTTCTCATCGGGCTGGATACCATCGCAGAACGGATACAGAGCCTGGAAGCTGGCGGGCTGGACCTGCGGGGCGAGCGCACCCGGCAGGAGAGTCTGGTCAGCCGTCTGGAGGGCGAACCCCGGCTGGTGACTGCCCCGGCGGCCCAGGTGGGCGGCCTGGCCCACTTGCGCGGCCAGAATCCCCCGGCCACAGACGCCTGGTGGCATTTGGACGCGGTGGAGGCAGAGCAACGCAAACGGCTGTTCCGTCGTCTCTTGACGAGCGTGGGCGTGCTGGTTGGGCTGCTGCTGACTGCTTACATACTTCTGACCTACATTTTCCCCCCCGACCCCAACGCTGTACTCTCTTCCGGCGCGACGGGCCAACTGCCCGATCTGGTAGCCCGGGGCGAATGGGAGGCCGCGGATAGGCTCATCGCCGAGACCCTGGCCCAACTGACAGTAGAGGATGTGGAACTGTTTATCTGGCAATCGGTGGTGGCCGAACACCTTGGCCGTCAGGAAGAGGCCGACGTTGCCTTTGCCCAGGCCCAGGCGTTGGCCCCGCCAGAACGCCTGGCTGTCTTCTGGTCCACAGTGGGTAATGTGCGTCTGGCCGCGGGGGATATGCCTGGGGCGCTCGTCGCCGCGAACACAGCCCTTGCCATCGACCCGGACGAAGCCCAGGCCTATTTTGTGCTGGCCAGCCTCTTTGAGAGCGAAGGCGACGTGTCGGGGGCTATCGACGCTTTTGAGAAAGCCTTTGAACTGGCCGCCGAGAACAACCCCCAGTTGGCTGTGATTGCCCGGGTGCGTATGGGGATGCTCATGCAGAGCGCGCCTTCTGTCGCACCGGTAACAGCGACGCTTCCCAGCGGGCAGTAATTTTTTGTACCTGTTCAGCCACCCCGAACTGGATCGACTCCTCCCCCAAGCTGGGGGAGGTTGGGTGGGGGTGCATAGTTACAATTTTCTTGCGTATGAGGTGACCGATGGCGATTCTGGCCGAATATCACAAACCCCAATCCGTGGCGGAAGCGGTGGCCCTGCTGCGGCGCACGGATGTACGTCTGCGTCCCCTGGCTGGCGGCTCTCAACTGGTGGGGGCGCTGGAAACCCGGACGCTTAAGGCTGTGGATGGGGTTGTGGACCTGGCCGGGCTGGGGCTGCACCGCATTTTCGCCACGATTGCTCTGTTGCGTATCGGTGCAACCGCCACCCTTTCTGATGTGAGCAGCCATTCAGTGGCAGGGGCACTGGCAGGGGGTATCTTGCGCCGCACTGCCGCCTGCGAAGGGCCGGTAAATTTACGCAACGCCGCCACCGTTGGGGGGCTAATCGCCTGTGCCGAGATGGACAGCGAATTCTACGCCGCGCTTCTGGCCCTGAATGCCTCCGTCATTGTCAGTGATGGGAGGCACGAAACCAGCATCCCCCTGCCCGTTTTCGCACTGCCCTCGTCCCACCACCTCATCATTGCCGTCACACTGCCCATCCGTACTCTCCGCGCCGGCCACGCCCGGATTGCCCGCACCCCATCCGACAGGTGCATTGTGGCCGCGGTGGCGGTTATGGGCGACGGGGTGGAGCGGGTCGCGCTCTGCGGTGTCGGGGAGCGTCCCCTGCTGGCGGGCGGTGCGCTCACCCCGCCGGACAATTGGAAGGGCAGCGCCGAATACCGGCTGGCGATGGCCGATGTGGTCCGCCACCGCGCGCTGACCGAAGCGCGCTAGCGCGCACGATCCCCGCTTTATCGCAAACTATGTACTGATCAACGAGATGATAAAACGTAGGTGCGGTTTGTAACCGCACTTCTCCGGGTGAAAGTGCGGTTGCAAACCGCACCTACAGATTCCACGATCTTCTTGATCAGTACATTTATCGCAAACTATCGGCAATCTTCTCAGCCAGCATCAGCACAGTTTCGGGCAGAGTTGACCCGTCCACCACCCACAGCCCCTCCGCGCCGTAGACTTTGCCCCGCTGATCCGCCACAGCCAGGGGGTCCCTGGCCGCTCCCATCCGGCAGGTGCTGGACGAGTGATGGCCGGTGTCCGCATAGCGCAGAATCCAGCGTCCAGGGCGTGGTCGTCCTCCAGCCCGGGGCCGGGGTGCTGCACGGCTTCCTGGACAAATCCGGCAAAGGCCGGATGCGTGACCAGTTTGTGGCAGAGGCGGATGGCCTCCCGCTGGCGTTGACGGTCGAAGGGATGGGTAGTAATCGTACTTGTAACTGCTCACCCCCTCCTATCTCCCCCAGCTTGGGGAGGGGTAGGGTGGGGTGGCTGAACAGTTACAATCAAATATAGGTTGGGCTGTCAGTCTGATCTACAATAGAGCAGATTAGTCGAACCAACAGTCCGACCTACGACAGCTATTTTCACAGCAACGAATCCACGAAAGCGAGTGCTTTATGTATCCCAATTTGAGTACCGGGGCCATCGGCGTCCAGGCAACTTTTGGCGAAGCGGTGGAGTTGGCCGCCCGTTACGGTTTTGGCGGAGTCGATTTTTCGATTGTAGAGGTTGAAAAGATCGTCCAGGCGCAGGGCGAAGCAGCCGTGGGCAAGCTGCTGAACGATGCGGGGGTGCGGCTTGGCTCCTGGGGGCCGCCGGTCAATTGGCGGACAGACGAGGCAAGCTGGCAGGCCGATCTGCCTCTGCTGGGCCGCCGGGCCCGCCTGGCCCGCGCATTGGGATCGGACCGTTCCTCCACGTGGATTATGCCGGGGGAGAATGACCGGGATTTTGCGGCGAACTACGCTTTTCATTTGGAGCGGCTGGGACCCGTTGCGGAAGGATTGGCGGCAGAGGGGTGCCGGTTGGGGCTGGAATGGGTTGGCCCCAAGACCCTGCGCGACAGCCGCCGCTATCCCTTTATCCATACAATGGAGGGAATGCTCAAACTGGCGGCGGATTTGGGGACGGGGAATGTGGGGCTGCTGGTAGACCTGTTCCACCTTTACACCAGCAATGCGTCGGTCTCCGCTGTGCATTCCCTGCCTGTGGCACAAGTGGTCAACGTCCATGTGAACGACGCCATCGCCGGGCGCAGCCCGGAGCAGCAACTGGACAACGAGCGCGCCCTGCCTGCGGAGACCGGCGTCACCGATATTGCCGGTTTTCTCCAGGCCCTGGCGGCCATCGGCTACGACGGCCCAGTCACAGTCGAACCCTTCAGTCAACGGCTGCGGGAGATGACCCCGGCAGATGCCGTGCAGACCACCGCCGATTCCCTGCGACGGGCCTGGGCACTGGCAGGAATACCCTTTCCGGGATAGGCAATGTCGGTCTCAGTGCGTTGAAACACACTTGCCGTAGCCGGCGCCGGTTGTAAACCGGCGCTGCGCTTTCCCAATCTGGAATGCACCCGCGGGAAAGTGGCCTTTCTGCTTGACGCTCCGCCGCGAGCCGATGTACAATCAAACCCAGTGATCTGCGCGCCATCCCAGAATCCCATCATCTCTTCTCTCTCCCCCACCGGCAAAGGAGCCTCGTAACAATGGCCGACAAAAAATATACCCGGGTCGCCCTCTATTTACAGGACAAACACCCCATCCGCGACGGGATGGCCTATGCAAAATATGCTGAAGAAAAAGGCTTCGAGGCTGTCTGGCAGGCCGAAAGTCGGCTGGTGCGGGATGCAATCGTCCCTATGGCGGCCTACGCCGCGGCCACCGAGCGCATCAAAATTGGCTCCGGTGTCATCAATAACTGGACGCGCAACATCGGCCTGCTGGCCGCCACTTTTTTAACCCTGGACGATCTGGCCCCGGACCGCATCATCTGTGGCATCGGTGCCTGGTGGGACCCCCTGGCCAAGAATGTGGGCATCGACCGGCGCAAACCCCTGGCCGCTATGCAGGAGACAATTGAGTTGTTGCGCCGTCTGCTGGCCATGGAAAATGTGACCTACGACGGCGAGTTCCACAAAGTCAGGGGTATTGAATTGGATGTGGTGCATGGCCGCCGGGAACCGCGCAATGTGCCCATAATGATCGGCGCCACCGGCCCTAAAATGATGGAACTGACCGGGGCTATCTCCGACGGCGTGGTGCTCAACTATTGCGTGCCGCCGGACTATAACCACGAGGCGTTGGAGCAGTTGGAGAAGGGCGCAAAGTCCGCTGGACGCACGCTGGAAGACATCGACCGCCCCCAACTGATCGTCTGCTCTGTCCACGAAGACCAGCAGATGGCCCTGGACGGAGCCCGGGAATTGCTTACCCAATACCTGGCCCAGCAGCCCCACATTGCCAAGGCCAGCGGTGTCAAGCCGGAGATTGTGGGGCAGATTCAGTCCATCCTGGGCTGGCCCGCCACCCACGAGCAGGTGCGCCAGGCTATGCCACTGGTCCCCGACGATCTGGTCAACCGCATCACCGCCAGCGGCACACCGGAACAGGTGAAGGCGAAGGTGCGCCAGTATATGGAAAATGGCGCGACCTGCCCGATTCTCTATCCCCTGGGGGATGTGAAGCTGATGATCGACACCTTTGCCGGGGGGTTCTGACCGTCCAGGTCTGCCCCAGAGGGGTAAGGGATGCTCTATCTAATCGGTGGTGCGGCGCGTGCCGGCAAATCGACGGTTGCCCGGCGTTTTCTGGCAGAGACGGGCGTTCCCTTCTTCTGTCTGGATTATCTGATGATGGGTGTGGCTTCCGGCCTGCCAGAAAGCGGTGTCGATCCGGATGACGGCGACGAACTGCGGGTCGCGGAGAGGCTGTGGCCGATGGTCAATCCTATGGCGACGGCGATGCTGGAGAATGGGGAAACCTATCTGCTGGAAGGTGTGCAGATGCTCCCCCAGTACGCCGGGGAATTGAGTGAGCGTTGGCCCGGACAGGTGCGCAGTTGTTTCCTGGGCTATGCGGAGATTGAGCTACAGGTGAAACTGGGCCAGCTACGCGAATTTGAAGGAGGAACCAACGATTGGATGAGCGATTTCGACGATGAGCAGATGTGTCAGAGTATCGAATACTTCAAAACGTTGAGCGCATTTGTGCGCGACGAATGCGCGCGCTACAACCTGCTCTACATTGAGACGGCTGCCGACTTCCCGGCCTCTGTGGAGAGAGCCGTCGCCCATTTGAAGTATGGCGCAGCGTAGGCGCAAATACGATCTCAGACTCCATTTACAGATTCCACGCCGTTGCTGAGCAGTACAAAACACACATAACTTTTAGGATAGGCTATATGAAACTCCTTCTACGCTCCTTTTTTCTCCTGCTTCTCCTGCTGGCTCTCTCTGGCTGTGGGAGCGCCCAACCAGCACCGGCAGCCCAATCAGCCAAACTGCGGGTGGTGACAACCGTCTCCCCCATCGCAAATATCATTCACAACATCGGCGGCGACCGCATCGAACTGACGGGGATCGTCCCCGAAGGGGTCAACTCCCACACCTTCGAGCCGGCTCCCTCCCACGCCCGGCTGCTGGCCCAGGCCGATCTGATTTTTGTCAATGGCCTGCATCTGGAAGAGCCGACCATCAAACTGGCCGAGGCCAACAAGCGGGATGGGATAGAGATCATCTCTCTGGGCGAACAGACGGTGACGCCCGATGAGTACGTTTTCGACTTCTCCTTCCCCAAAGAGGCGGGCAACCCCAACCCTCACCTGTGGATGAATCCGCTCTACGCGGCCCGCTACGCCCAATTGGCAGCAGACGCGCTGGCGGCCAAAGACCCGGCCAATGCAGACTTTTATCAGGCCAACGCCGGGGCTTTTACCACCCGCATAGATGCGCTCGACAAAGCCATCGCCGCCACAATTGAGACGATCCCGGCGGAAAAGCGCCGCCTGCTCACCTATCACGACTCCTTCGCCTACTTTGCCCCCCGCTATGGGATGACCGTTCTGGGTGCGATCCAGCCCGCCGACTTCTCCGAGCCGTCCGCCCAGGAGGTGGCCCGGCTGATCACCCAACTGCGGGAGGAGAAGATTCCCGCCATCTTCGGCTCCGAAGTATTCCCTTCGCCCATTCTGGAGCAGATTGCAAAGGAATCCGGCGCGGTCTTCATCGACCAGTTGCGGGACGACGACCTGCCCGGCGAAGAGGGCGACGCCAATCATTCCTACTTCGGACTGCTGGTGGAGGATGTGCGCATCATCAGTCAGGCGCTGGGCGGCAACCCGGCGCTGATGGACGGGGTGGAGGTGGGGAATCTGACAGCAGGACGCTAAATGCTTTGTAAACGAAGTAATTTGG
>JAHDWH010000046.1 GCA_023384455.1 Caldilineaceae bacterium
ACCCCTTCACCCCTGTCACCCCTTCACCCCTTCACCCCTTCACCCCTTCACCCCTTCATCTTTCGCGTGCGGCTTCCCCCTTTTGGGTTCGCGCTGTCCGCATCCGGGCCACAGAGAAGTCGGGCGCGGCGTAGGAATCGAAGATGGCCTGCTCGTTGGCCCGCACCTCCCCGGCCAGGCGCAGGACATCCGCGGCGTCGGCCACGGGGATGCGCACACAGCCGTCCCCGTCGGCCACCAGCAGGTCGCCGGGGCGGACGCGTAGCTGGCAGAGGGTGAGGGGCGCGCCGATGCGGGTAGCCTGGAAGACGCCGTGGCCGGGGACTGTGCCCCAGGCCCAGACGGGCAGCCCCACCTGGCGAATCCCGGCCAGGTCGCGGATGGTGCCGTCCACCAGTACACCGACCACCCCCAGTCGCTTGTGCAGCCGGGCCATCCCATCCCCAAAGCTGGCCCCCCGCCCCGGTCGCGAATCCACATCCTTCAACACCGCCACCGTCGGCCCCGGCTGGGATTCCAGATAGGCGTAGTAGTCCAGCCAGTCCAGGCCGGGGGAATCGGCGTCGTTGGTGGTCACTTCCACCGTCACCGCATAGCCGACGACGCTGCCCAACTCCGGCAGCAGACAGCGCAAACGGTGATCCGTGTACTCCTCGTTGGGCAGGCCATTCTTCAACACCAGCGCGTTGAAGAGGGTGGCGGTGTCGTATTGGGCCAGGGCGGTGATGATTTGTTGCATTTGGTGGGTTTCCTTCGGATAGGGATGGAATGGGTCTGCTGGTTTGGACACAAAAGGGATCAGAGAACGGATTGCTCGCCATCGCCCAGGAGTTGCAGTTGGGGACGGTAGAAGACGGGCAGATGGCCCGCGTCCACGTCCTGCTGCATGTGAATCTCGATGCGTGCCAGCCAATCCGCCAACGAATGGGTCGCGGGCAGGGCAGCCGTAGCGTAGTAGGCGAGGACGCCCCGGCGCTGGGCCGCATCACCCGGCGGCAGATTGTAGTTGTGGCCTTTGCAGGTCAGCTCCGCGCCGGGCTGGGTACGCAGCACAACTGCATTGGTGTTGACCGGCACACGGCCAGCCAGCAGATTCGAGTGTCAGAGGTCGGGCAGGAGGGTGAGCCGTACCCCGGCGGGCAAATCCAGGGCGGCGAAGAAATCGTCCCAGAGCAGGTGATAGTCGTCGCTGGTGTCGCCGGTATCGCGCAACTCAAGACCGGGACGGGCCGTCTCTGCCGTCTCGCCGACGAAGTAGCCGTGGCCGCTGACGTGGACAAAGAGCGAACCGGCTTGCCAGTCGTCCATACGGCGGCGGGCCGCGGCCAGGAAAGCCAGCACCAGCACACGATCCAACTGGCCGTGCAGGGAGAAAATGCGGTCCGCGGGGAAGCCCCGGGACAGCAGAGCCTGGGTCATGGCGCGCTGGTCGTTGTGCATGGCGGGTTCATTGGGCGGGGGTGCGGCGATGAGGAGGGTGAGGTTGTTGGGGTTCATGGGCTTATCCCCGCACTTCCACGATCAGCGCACAGTCCACGACACTGCCCAACTCTGGCAGCAGGCAGCGCAGACGGTGATCCGTATATTCCTCGTTGGGCAGGCCATTTTTCAGTACCAGCGCGTTGAAAACGGTGGCGGTGTCGTACTGGGACAGGGCTGTGATGATTTTTTGCATTGGGCGGGGTTTCCTTTGGCCAATTGCTTCTTCACATCCCGCCACCAGCCGTCGTCCTGTGCTTTTGGCCTTGCAAACTGACGGTCAGGCCGATGCCAAAGATGCCTATGCTGGTGCGGGAAATGGGCGGTTGGGATGCGCCGGTTGGGTTCTTGCCGCCGGGGATGATGGAACATTCTCGAACGTGTGCGGCAAGAACCCAACGGACGAGTGATCTTGTTTGTGTTGGGTGAATCCGTGTGGGACTGACGGGGTGCGAATTATTATGCATAGGATTCACCCATTCTACCGGCTCATTGCTACGAGGCCAATCCATCAGTAAATAGACCTTCATCTTCCAGCTTTTCCTCAATTTTGACGATAATCACAGATTGTTTTTCAGTGGGTATCTTACGTGGGATATCGCAGGCAACTTGGAGGATACCCATTTCTTTTTCGCTAAGAAACTTCCCTTGTAAGCCAAATAGGGCGACCTGCTTCCAATACTCTGTACCTTTTTCAATAACATATTTTTGAGCAAAAATGCCATTGTCAATTTTTTGAATCTTTTTGGCATCTTTCTCCGACAAGTCAATTTCGTTACTTTCCAATAGACCAACTTCTAAATCCCTATTTAGTGGTATTGATATTTCCTGAAGTTTTTTCCAACACAATTCACGTTTACACCATTCTGTGACATTTGTAATACCTTCCGGGGTGTTCTGAATATGTTGATTTACCACTTCGGCAACGCCTAATAGTTGTAATTCAAGAGCGGGGGTCAGCGCTTGATCCTTCCAAATCTGAGTTAAGTTCAGACTCTTACCTGTTTCTGAAATCATATGAGCCAATTTCGCCAATGAATAAGCAATAATATTGGCCTTGTATCCACCATACCAACTTTGTTTCATAATGCTCTTGTCAAGAAAGCGGAATAAAATAGCTTTTGCAATGATATGCTGAAAGTAAAGCTCATTGAATTGTCTCTCATTCTTTTCCCACTTTTGCCCGACTTCGCTGGCAAATTTAGCAAAGTTTTTTTGTGCACCTAAGCTGACAATGTGTGGCTGCATATCCAGAGAATATTCAAATTTTGCTAAATCAGTCTTTGTAAACATCTGTATTCTGGGGTTTTTGGAGAGGAATTCCTTTTGTTTTGCTGCTGTTAAATTCGCCTGAGCATTGGCATATTGTCCTCGAGCACGTTCATAAAACCAATGAGTTTCTCTTAGCCCTCCATATGGAGATGGTGCCCACAAACGACGTGATAAATTTTCTATACGTAGATGGAATGGATGATTTGAGAAAAAGTCCGCCGCGCTTACCTTATTCTGTGTGTTCGCATATTCCGAAATTCTGGGAACAACAGCCTCTACTTTTTCAGGCTGGATAACCGTTAATTTGACCTGTACATAGACTTGTCGCAAGTCTGTTCTGTTCTTTTTGTTTGCAGTAAAGATCGACGCAGTTGTCTGCCCTCCATTTACAATCTGCAAATTTGTTACAGACTGAATCCTGCTACGCGATCCATCGGTCTGAACTTGTTCCGCTGTAGCGGTTAAGCCATTATTGTAAGCAAAAAACATCTCCGGTTCATTCTGTATAGTATTCCTAATCCCCTTATTGACCTTCCCCCGAAATTGGAGGAAGGTTCTGACGTTCTGCTCCAGAAGCCGTTCTCCATATTTATCATAAAGATCAGCTACGATTTCTCCAGGCATTACCAGAAGATAGGACGCAAACTCTTCAGAGCCAGTGAAGGCTGGCAGGCAGGGGATTCCTTCTGAAACAAACTCCTGAAAATCGATAACTATATCTTCGCGGGCTTTGCCAGATGACTCTATACGGAACAACCGGCTGATGTCCCAAATATCGTATCTACAGTCATACCCTTCAACTTCATCTCTGTCTATCGCACTGATCCGGCTGCTAAGCTGAGCATTGCTCAACAAAAAAAAATTGACCCTGGAAATAGCCTTTGACCTATTCTTGTCGTAGATTTCTCGGGCTAATTCGTATCCAGGTGCGCTTTCTTCCAATGCTGCCAAAAAATTGATATTCAAACTTTCATTAAAATATTTCTCGATCCTTCTAAAGTTGCGCGTTACTTCTGCACTTGATAACGTTTCAATGTCATTATTAAATCTGAAATCAGTGACAAACAGACTTAGTGCCTCTGTATCTTCGTTGTAGTCCCAAGCATCGACGCGAATACCTCGTGGGCTATTTTTATAGGTGGCAAGAGTATAATTCTCAATCGTGGCCTGATCTACCAGAAAATCGCAGATACGCTCAGTAAATTCGGCTTCCGTAAAATTTTGCTCTGCGCCTGCACGAGCATGAATATCTTGCATAAGTTCAGTATAGTAATTGTTGATTGTCATAATGTGCTACCTGCCCAATCGGGTTTGCCTTCGAAAGATTCGCACGCTGTGAGACTGATGTTATATGAGAGTTTTTCAATACCATGATGAATGTCGCTGCTACATATCCTGGGGAAACCGTCCGTTACTTCAAACATCTTTTCACCAGAAAAAATGTAGCTGAATTCAAGATACCGATCTGAGTCTATATAGCCGACCATATGCAAAAGATCATTAAACCGCTCAATCTGTCTCGAAGCATCTGATTGTAGAGCATCTCGAATATGGGCAACCAAACCAGGGAGATGAATCGCAAATTCTGTTTCCGGCAAGGTTTTTCCTAAAGTTATTACAAAGAGATACATTTCAGGAAGCTGAGGGCACAACTGGTCGGCTGATGTAATCTGAACATACGGGGAAGATGCCCCAGATTGGCACTTAACTTCTATGGCGCTGCTGTTCACATTAAAATCTTGGGGTAGCCCCTCCGGCCCCTGCCAAAATTGAATTGCTTGTCCGGCCCCAAATACCGGAATCAGGTGATTTTTAATGAACATAAGCTCACCAATCAAGCCCTTTATTTTTTCTTCAGCCAACAAATCATTTCGATTCTTTTTTAGAAAATCATGCCATCGGTCCAGACGTCGCAATATAATCTGAACTGCTGATGCTGAAGTTTCTGCCTGCCGGGTTGCCTGGACTAAATCGTCACACAACGATAAAAATAGTTCCCAGTTACTTTGTTCATTTAACATCAATACCAAACGGTTTTTGGTTGAACTATTATCAGCTGGCAAGTAAAAGGTTTGTATCCCAGCCAAATCAGGTGAGTTGATCTTGAAGGTGACATCTTCGGAGGGAAATTCATAGATAAATAAGTAATGCCCCAGATAATCCCTTGCCCAAAACAAATCAAGACTGTGTGTATGGTCAACCCGTCTGGCGCTGACATCTTTGGATGGTTGACGAATGTTATCCCAAGGATTATTCATCTTCGCTTTCCTCCTCGTCTTCCAAGAACTCCAGATATTCGTTTTTCCACCAGACAGTGTTTACAACATATTCAACCAATTTTTGAGGTCTGCGGCTGCCGGCTTCGCCCGGAAAACTGATACCGTAGGCGGTGATGCCTTGCTCAAACAGAGGATTATCATCTGTTCGGCAATCCAATATATGCAACATCAATAAAGGACGGTTACGTACACCTCTATAAACATAATCCGGAATGTTTTTGCCAGTGTAATTGTTTTCAGCCTTTGTTATCTCCTGGCCTGATAAACCAGCTTTTTCTAACCCACGCGAAGCAACCCTGCGTTTGTTGAGAGCAATGTCTTTACCACCTTCCGGATACCTGGTTACTTTTCTTTTTGAAGTTATCACAGAGAAATTGCCAACCGGTACCGCAATGCTGGACTCTTCTCCTTTTGCAAGTGTAACTAAAACAACATCCCATTTATCAGTGCCCTCGGTCGCCAGCCACTCAACATAATCTTTAATGGGACGTTTTTCTGTAAGCTGTGAAGCCGGGTGATTTTGAAAACGCTCCACAAACTGTAGGACATAATTAACTGGAACATCGCGCCATAAATACCCTGCTTTGGCATCGTCTTTAGAGCCGAATTGATCTGCGTCAGAGACCAGTGCCTTTACAGAAGCGAAGTTCTGCTGAACAATTTCAGGCCTACTTAGAAGAATAGATGTTTCAACCAATCGGCCTTCCAGACTGACCTGACGAAGCACGTGAGTGCCTGTTCTCATCTTATTCCTGGCAGTTACAATCAGAGACTCAGGATGACTGCGGACGCACAATCCAAAATCTTTGGGCGACATACCAGCCGCCTTCATTCGCCTAAACTCCTCGCGCAACTCGTCTGTAGCATCTGATATATGGGCATACCACGACTCTGCCTCAGCCGTCATGTAAATGCGGCAAAGTTCTTCATAACCATCTCTGTAACCAAACCAGCGTCCCATTTGCATCAACGTATCGTACATCACCGAATTCCGAAGGAAATAGCTAACAGTTAAACCCTCTAATGTTAATCCTCTGGAAAGACTCATACCACCAACGGCAATCACATTACGCCCCAGGGGATAATTTTTCCGGCTATAATCTAACTGTTCAGCCGAGGATGACGAATTGACTTCAATAACTGCTATTGGAGATACAGAATTTTTTAATTCAGCTTGAACTTCACCCCAAGTATGACCAACCTGCCCAAATTCGTTATCAAAGACTTCTTTTAAGCTGGCTAACTCTCTGTTTTTCAACGCTTCACTAATGTTCAGTTTGTAATAATTGATGATTGACTGACGAATTTCCTTGAGGTATTCATCAACCAACAACTTTACATTCGATTGTACAATTGTAAAACGGCTGACATTAATAAGCATTGAGTGATGAGCATCAACCTGTCCTCTAATCAGCCGAAGGGAACGGCTGAGGATGAAAACTCTGATGGCCTTTTTCAAACTATCTGGAATATCTTCTGGGTACAAATCTTTTTTGTGCTTCAAAGGCAAGTAATCTTCATAATCATTCACCAGCCGTACGATATCAAGGTCTTTGTCGCTTGAAAAGACTCTCGCTGAACCAACATAATTGCTCGGTGGATCAAGGCTTATTATGAAATCGCGTGGGAATAGATCATCCCCCAACATATCGTCTGCAGTTTCAGGATCAATAAACACATTGGCAAAAGGGGAGGCGGTATATCCTACATAAGATGATCTATCAAAAAGATGCAGAAGTTCTCTGATTTTTCGATTAATGGTAGTAGCTACATCGCCATCTTTGCTGGTGTTTATTGAAGCGTGGTCTGCTTCGTCATCTACAAGCAACATCGGATAGTTTTTTAAGTTATGCGGATTATTGTGTTTCAGCCAATCGATGAGGTTCTCAAGAGTGCTTTTGTTTTTCTTTATTACCAAAATAACCGGTTCTTTCAAATCTCCGATCCCCACACCTATTTGATTAGCTACTGTTTTCTTAAAATCTCTCAAATTGGTCGTAAAATATGCCGGTTTCTTCTTGTTAGAAAGTAGTCCAACCCCAATTGTCGTTTTTTGTTCGGTATCCATTCCGATAAATCCATTATCTATTCGGAATTGGGTTTGATTTCTGAGTGAATTCAGCGTTCCGGCGAGGATTATGATCACCTTATATCCACAATCTGCCGCTTTGTTAATCAAACCTGTATAATTTGCAGTCTTCCCTGATTGAACATGACCAACAACCATTCCCTTTCTGGCCCATTCTCCTTCCTTATTCGGATTTTCCAAATGGTCAACAATTTGGTCTGTTATGCTATCCAAACCATTAATGACCTGCTGAGGAAGTTGTTGTTGACCCAAAAGCCGTCTATATCGATTCCAGTAATACCAATCTGTTTCGCCTCTTGCAGCATCCAGCCAAGGTCGGTAATCCTCACTGGCAAATAGCGTTCCTAATGCCATAGTGATATTGAATCGTTCTTCAAGCTTCCGGCTAATATCCTGAATCTCTTGCTCTGAATAATTGCCGTGTATTCCGGCAATCGCTCTTACTTTTGCTTCAATAACCGTTCTTTCCACAGCATCAGCATTCAAGGACGACAACAAACTTGCTGCAGCATCTTCAACTTGAATTAATCTATCGGTCATTATCGTAGCCTCTTTGTTTCAGAATTATTCTGGTGCTATCTTGATGAGAAGCAAATGGGTCTGTAGAAAGGAATTTTTCCGCGAATTGCTTCTCCGGGATTCCCGCAGAAAACCAGGTCGTTACAAATATGTCAAACAGCATTTCCAAGTCTTTCTCACCGAATCTTGGATTTGCGACTTGTTCTGGTGTGCTTGCTATATCATTAAAAAACATATCAACCGGGAAACTGCTTTCAAACGTCGTGATCAAATTCTCAAGAATATCTTTCTGCCGGTCAGAAACAGTATTTAGCAATTCTCTGATTAACGGATAATCCCTGTTTATTTGATAAGAAATCGTTCCACCTGATGCAATTCGATTCCAAACAGGAGTTTTAATGTTAGTCGAAAGTTTCTGCCCTCTTTGCTGATAAACCTTTCGTCCGGATATTTCAATTTTGCTTACCACTTGCCGTAACTCGCCGCGTATTGCCTCTGGTGGAAATGCATGGGATTTCTTGACATCAATTTTCCATAGATGATCGAGTGAGTTTGGAATATCAACCCGAACTCGAATTAATTTATTCAATTCTTCCTTCTTAATCAACCGGAACCAAGTTCCCTTGATGATTAATCGTCGATTTCTGTAGACGTAAAACCCTTGATTATGAAGATAGCCACCTTCTCCTGAATATTGAATATATTCTTGCCTTGATACCTTATTATGATGAGGCAAGACATAGGGTTGTATAACGATTGTCTCGCCGTCAATGACTATTTTCTGCTCTGCAAGTTCTTGGGTAGCAAGGTTTCGAGGGTTGAACGGGTTATGTGCAACCAGTGCATTACCATTCATATTGATAGTTATTTTCTTTTTACCCGGGTCAGGCGATAAGTAACGATGAAAAACTAATGCAAGATGTCTTCTCGTGTCATCAATCAAGCCATTAAAATGACTTTCCTGTTTTGCCAAAGGTACTTGCTCTTTCACCCGATCAATGTCTTCCCAAACGATAATTGTTCCACTATCAAAATGTGCTAAAAACTCATCCTGAACCGAGTTTAGGATATTTCGGTTATGAAGAGCAGCCAAATCAACAATACTGAGTTGCCAGCCCACATTGTCAGTCTGAGACAGCCTATTCAAATCCCATTCGCAACAGGAGATTTTTCCATCTTTTTTACTCATCACGGTAAGATGGCGACATTGTGAAAATGAGGCCGTTTTCATGCCTAACCCGAATCTCCCAAGATCATCCACAGAGCGAGTTTCTAATGGACTTATACTACCAAAGCGCATAGCATCAATAAGTTCAGTTTTTGTCATGCCTGATCCGTTATCACTGATTGCAAGCCAAGGATTACCCGAATTCCAAGCAAATCTAATGCTGATTTGACCTGCTCCCGCTGTAATGCTGTTGTCAATCACATCAGCAATCGCTGTTTCAATCGAATAGCCAATGTTTCTGAGCGATTCTATTAAGGATACGGGCGTAGGGGCCAAGTCAATATAACTATTCACCGGATACCTCGCTGAGGATGTTTATTTCATATAAGCCTTCAGTATCGATTTCCATACAGTGTTTATTATTGGGGGCCAAAAATATCTCTGCTAAACATCCGATCTGTTTCAGAGTTGTTGGCAGATCGACCTTTCTCACACCCTTCAGGACGCATTCCCAAATAACAAGGTAAGCCCAATCAGAAGCTACCAAACTTGTGAAGTTTGTTTGATCACGATGTGCATTTCCTTCAATTTTCTTCTGCCAAAATTCCGCATTAGACTTCGGCCACTTGAAGTATTGACATTCATGTTTATGCCAAAAGCAGCCATGAATAAAAATCACCTTTTTTCTTCCGGGAAATACAATGTCTGGTTTGCCGGGCAAATTTCTGTAATGTAGTCGGTATCTATACCCATTTGCCCAAAGCCATTTGCGCACAAGCATCTCGGGTTTAGTGTTCTTCCCCTTAATTTTGGACATATTATAACTGCGTTGTCCCGGCGAATGAACATCCATAATTTTATGCACTTTGCTTTCTTGATTGTGGTGATGAATGCGGAAGCTGTAAATGTCACCAAATTTCCCAAAGCTTTTCGGCGATTTTCTGAGCAAGTAACACCGGAACTGCATTTCCTATTTGGCGAAATGGGGCTGTTCGACCAGGCTGCTCTGGCTCGCTTTCAAAAAAATAGTCATCAGGAAAAGTTTGAAGGCGAGCTGCCTCTCTGGGTGTTAATGATCGATTCTGTTCAATATCTGGATGAATGTAATAGTGACCATCCTTGGCTATATGCGCAACAATAGTATGTGATACAGGTAAATTGGCTGCCACAACCTTAAACCTGTCCGTGAAGGACGTCTGATTTTTGTGCGTTTTCAAATGCTCTGGCAGGTCGTAATATTGTAAACGTTCCTTGTGTTTATTCCATTGCTCAATAGCAAGTCTATAGATTTCCAAGTCTTGTTCGTTATGTGGGCGCGCTATATGCAGAGTGACCCGTTTATTTCCATTTCTGATTCCTGCCTCCCAAAGATACTGCCCTGAATAATCATCCAATTCATAGGGACGAATATATCCTTCGCCCGACTTGATGGATGGTAAATCCTTTAAGACTTCATCTACAGTTGTTTTGGGATGCCATTTTTCTGGTTGAGGGAAAAAATCTTTCTTGCGCTCCCTATTTCCAATCAAAATTATCCGCTTTCTTTTTTGCAAAACACCATAATCATCAGCGGAAAGAATTTTGAAATCTATTTCATACCCAACTTCATCAAATAATTCTTTCATGTTGTCAAAGTAGCGTTCGCCATTTTCATCCTTCGCAGACATAAGTCCTGTCACATTTTCAAACACGAAATACTTAGGTTTGTATTGCTTTAAGAACTCCGCATAAAACACATAAAGATAATTCCTTTTGTCACCCTTCATGCCATCTTTATCTCTTGAGCGGCCAACCACAGAGTATGCCTGACAGGGCGGCCCACCGATAATCAAATCTAATTGGTTCCCTTGAAGAAGATCATCTATTAACGCAAATATTTCCGGGAGTGTGTCTTCCCCGATCTCAGAATTGATCACTGACGAGATTTCTTCTTGGGGAATATGACCGTATAAATCCGCCCTTGTTATTGACCCAGATAAATAGTTATCATAAATTTCCAGTTGGTTATGTTTCTTGAGCCAGTGATAGGCGTTTCTGGTCTTTAATGTAAAACAGGCAGCCTTATTCGCTTCGACATGTGCGACTGGTGTAAATCCAGACCGAATAAAGCCCTCAGACATACCACCTGCTCCGGCAAACAAGTCTAGAAATTTCAGTGTCTTTGGTACATTGTGGATCATTAAGTTTTTCAATTCGGTTAATTTGGGAATCGTGTTGTCGAACGTTCATGGTTGCGGATTGAGCGTCAATAATTCATCCTGACGTAAATTTAGCATAGAGCGATTCTAAGAGCAACTCCCTAAAACTCTCCAAGGACACAGTCAGGCCGACAGGCTGAGGCTGTGAGGTATTCTCCTGCACCACCGCCCAACCGCTCTGCGTCACCCCTCAACTACCCAGCACTGCATCTCAGCCTTAGAAAAATGACTCGGCACAAGTCGGACACTGCTCGCTGAGTGTGGTGCCGAAATCATTCCTGCCTGCCGCAAAACTCAGTTGCCCACCTCCCCCACCTGATGTACGATACCTCACGCATTTATGCGCGTTCTATCGACCCACTCCCCAAAACCGGAGACTCCCCCCCAATCCCCAAAATCACCGCCATTCAGACCATCCGCACCCGGGCCCCGGGCCGCTGGGTGATCGTCAAAGTCCTCACCGATCAGCCCGGTCTATACAGCTTTCCAACCACTCATAACCGCCATTCAACCGCTCTGCATCACTCCCTCAACCCAATGTAACGTCGCTCAACCACACTGCGTCACCCAATCACCCCCAATGTAACAGCGCTCAACCACTCTGCATCACCCAATCAATCCCAATGTAACAGCGCTCAACCACTCTGCATCACCCAATCAATCCCAATGTAACAGCGCGCAACCACTCTGCATCACTCCCTCAAGCCAATGTAACGCCGTTCAACCACTCTGCGTCACGCCCTCAACTACTCTGCACCTCCGCCTAACCCCTTCGCGTCGCCGTTCAACTACCCTGCACCGCATCTTAGCCACAGGAAAGTGCCTCGGCACAAGTCGGGCACTGCTCACCAGGCGTGGTGCAGAAGCCCACCCGTCTGCCCCAAAACCCAGTTGCCCACTGCTCCCACCTGATGTACGATACTTCCACGCAAATATGTGCGTTCCATCGACCCCACCCCAAAAAACAGGAGAATCCCCCCAATGCCCAAAATCACCGCTATCCAGACCATCCGCACCCGGGCCGCGGGCCGCTGGGTGATCGTCAAAGTGCTGACCGACCAGCCGGGTCTCTACGGCATCGGCTCGGCCAGCGACCACTACCACTCGTCCACGGTCATCACCGCCATCGAGACCATCGCGCCCCTGCTCATCGGGCGGGAAGCGGGGCACATCGAGGACAACTGGCAGAGTGTCTACACCCACGGCTACTGGCGCAACGGCTCGATTCTCAACACCGCCCTGGCTGGGATCGACATGGCCCTGTGGGATATCAAAGGCAAAGAGGCGGGGATGCCCGTCTATCAACTCCTGGGCGGACCCACTCGCGATGCGGTGTTGGCCTACGCCCACGCCGGCGGCAACGATCTGGTCGAGTTGGAGGACGACGTACGCCGCTATATGCAGGAGGGCTATCAGGTCATCCGCTGCCAGTTGGGCAATTACGGCGGGGGCGGTTTTCTCCCCGGCGGGGAGGCGGGCCAGCCCAAGAATGCGCCGCCCCGGGAGCGGGTCTTTGACGACGAAGCCTATCTGAAGAATATCCCGGAGATGTTCGCTCACCTGCGGGACAAAGTCGGCTTTGTCCCCAAACTGACCCACGACGTCCACGAACATCTGCGTCCCCACAACGCGGTGGCCCTGGCCAAACTGCTGGAACCCTACCGCCTCTTCTTTCTGGAAGACCTGCTCTCCCCGGAGCAGATCCACTGGTATCGTCAGGTGCGCCAGCAGTGCGTCACACCGCAAGCCATGGGCGAACTCTTTATCAACCCCCACGAATGGATGCCGCTGATCACCGAGCGGCTCATCGATTACGTGCGGGTGCGGGTCTCCAAAGGCGGGGGGATTACCCAATGTCGCAAAATTGCCACCCTGTGCGAGTGGTTCGGCGTACACACGGCCTGGCAGGAGGGGGGCGACAACGACCCGGTCAACCAGATGGCCGCGGTCCATCTGGACCTGGCCAGCACCAGCTTTGGGGTGCAGGAGGAGAACCACTTCCGGCCCGAGGAGTACGACCTCTTCCCCGGCTATGCAAGGCTGGAAGGGGGCTATCTTTACGCCAACGCGCAGCCGGGGCTGGGCATCGACATCGACGAAGAGAAAGCCCGGGCCCTGCTCAACCCGGAGCTGGCGGCGAGGGCATACTTTATGGCCGAGGATCGGCGGGTGGACGGGAGTATTGTGCGGCCATAGCGGGGATGCGAAGGATGGCGAGACTGGACCTGTTCAGGCCGGTGGGGGATCGACAAACTCACCCGGCGTCATGACAGGGAGAGACGTGCGGCCCTGGTAGTGGCGTGCATTCCAGGTAATGAATGCACGCACACTCTCCGTTGCCTCTGCCAGTTCCAAAATGAGGCCGTCCAGATAGGGAGCAGGATGGCGGGACATCCTTTGCAGCGGGCCTTCCACCAATTCAGTGCCAAAAAACTCATCGGCTGTACGGTTGGCCGTGGCTGGATAGATGACAGTCAGCCCAAAGTGGTCTTGCAGCCAGCCCCGCCATTGGGTCAGCCGCTCTGCCGATAGATTGAATGACAACTGTCCCAGTAATTCCATCACCGAATAGATGGTTATCGCTGGTTCGTGGGTGCGAACGGCCTCCAGAAATTGGCGATTGGCGGCCTGACGACTATCCCGATGGAAAGCAAAAGCCAGCACAAAAACATCTGTATCTATGACAACCATTGCCGTCCTCGACGCGTCTGCATCAGTTCGTCAAAGCTGGTGTCGCTTTCCCATCGAACCAATTCTGCGCGCACAAGCGCGGCCAGCCGGTTTGCCTCTGTCAGCGAGGCAGCGTCCTGGGCGGGGGCTTCGATTCGCACCCGTTCGCGTCTTTTTGGGGTCGCCATTGCCGTTTGCAGCCGCAGCACTTCCTCCTCCGGCACGCGCCGGTAGCCGCTTTGTGGCAACCGTGCCATCCGAATCAAGCCGCGCCGTTCCCAACTGCGCAGGGTCTGTTCATGCACTCCCAATCGTTGGGCGGCTCGCTTTAGTGTCAGGTAGACAGTACCGTTTGTATCCATCGCAGCCCGCTCCTTCTTGCAATCACTCAACTTTACTCAACATTTGGCAAGATTTTAGCATCTGCCAGACACAAAGTCAACCGCTGTTTTGACATTGCATAAGCACGACGTAACTGCTCAGGCATCCTCTGCTTATTAACCACGGAAAACACGGAAAACACGGAACACACGGAAAAAAAGCGCAGAACTTCCGCGTATTCTGTGTATTCAGTGGTTATTTCTGTCGTTGGCTGAGTAGTCACAACACGACTTCAAATATCGGTTGGCCTATGTGGTCGAACAGGTCTGCGTTGTTCGCTACGACAACGAAGCGGGCAAAGGCGATCACCGGCACTTTGGAAGGCAGGAGAACAGCTACCTGTTTCAAGACGTGGATAGACTCATCGCCGACTTTCAACCGCCTGCCCCTTCCCATTCCGTCCGTTCATCACCGGGACTGGCGCGGCCTGCCCCTGCACCTGATTTAGGTGATGATAAATCCCGCCCAACGCCATCAACTCGGCGTGGCTGCCCTGCTCGGCCACGCCGCTGCCGTGGAGGACGACGATCTGGTCGGCGTTGCGGATAGTGGAGAGGCGGTGGGCGATGACAAGCGTCGTGCGCCCCACCATCAGCCGCTCCAAGGCCTGCTGGATCAGCCGCTCGGTTTCTGTGTCCACAGACGAGGTGGCCTCGTCCAAAATCAGAATCGGCGCATCCTTCAGCACGGCCCGGGCAATGGCCAGCCGCTGCTTTTGCCCGCCGGATAGCTTCACTCCCCGCTCGCCGATGACCGTATCGTAGCCCTGGGGCAGCTGGTCGATAAATTCGGTGGCGTTGGCAATTGTCGCCGCCTCCCGCATCTCTTCCTCTGTGGCGTCCGGGCGGCCAAAGAGGATATTGTCCCGCACAGTGCCGTGAAAGAGGAAGACATCCTGCAACACAATGCTGATCTGCTGGCGCAGGCTGTGCAGAGTCAAGTCCCGGATGTCGTGGCCGTCCACCCGGATACAGCCGCCGTCCACATCGTAGAAGCGGGGGATGAGACTGGCCAGGGTCGTCTTGCCCACGCCCGTCGGCCCCACCAGTGCGGCCACCGAGTTGGCGGGGATGTCCAGGCTGATCCCGGCCAGAACCGGCTGGTCGGGCAGATAGCTGAAGCTGACATTTTCCAGCCGCAGCGCGCCCCGGGCCCGCTCGGTCAGTTGGATGGCGTCGGGCTTGTCGTAGATGTCCGCAGGCTGATCCAGCAGTTCGGCCACCCGCTCGGCCCCGGCCAGGGACTCCTGCACGGCTTCCCAGGCGCTGCTCAGTTGGCGGATGGGGCCGTAGAACATCTCCAGATAGAGGAAAAAGGCCACCAAATCCTCGATGGGCAGGGTACCGGCCAGGGCCATACGCCCGCCAAAATAGATGACGACGATTAGCCCCAGGGAGGAGGAAAAATTGACGAAGGGCTGGAAGGTCGCCATCATTTTCAGGGCAAAGAGCAGGGAGTTCATATAATTGGTGATGCGCAGGCCGATGCGCTCGGACTCTACAGCCTCCCGGGTAAAGGTTTTGATCTCCCGGATGCCGGAGAGGTTGTCCTGCAAAATGGCGTTGAGTTCGCCCAACTCCTGCTGGCGGGTGCGAAAGGCCGGGCGCACGTAGTGGGCAAAGCCCTGCATGGCGATAATAATCAGGGGGATGGGAATGAGGGTCAGCAGCATCAGCGACGGACTCATCACAAAGAGCATCACACTGACGCCGATGAGCGTCAGAAAGTTGACCGCCACGTCCGGCACGGCGTGGGCCATCAGTTTTTCCAGTAAATCCGAATCGTTGACCATCCGGGACATCAGTTGGCCGGTCTGTTTGTCCTCGTAGAAGCGCAGGGACATACGCTGCAAGTGGTGGTAGACCGCCTTGCGCACATCGGCCACCACCCCCCAGCCGGCTACGTGGGCCATATAGCTGCGCAGAAATTCCAGCCCGCCCCGGGCCACAAAGACGGCCAGGGCCAGCAGGGCCAGCCGGGTGACAAAGCCGTAGTCCACGGCTTCTGTGCCCTGGGTGCGCACCGCGCCGATCAGCTCCCGGATGATCCACGGGGTGAGTAGCTGCACGCCGACCAGCAGCGTCATACTGGCGACAGTGACAAGCAGGGCAGTGCGATAGGGTTTGGCAAAGCGGAGAAAAGAGCGCAGGGTATCCATTGATTGTCCTTCGAGTTGCTGGTGGTTGTACCGGTTTAGGAAACTTTACCTTAATTCAGGGCCAATGTCTATTTGTGATTTGCAGCTATAGCCGCGTATGTCCACAGAGGACCGAGACTGTACAGATAAATCTGTGTTCCCTGACGATTTTCGGCGTTCTGTGCCCGCTTTCCACGAGTGAAGATACGCCAGCATAGGTAAAATTCGACGGTACAGGGGTCGATCTGGTAAGATACTTTTTTGAACGTCGCCCTTTGAATAGCTGAGTAATGAGAGATTTATGCTGACAACACGCACCGACTTGCGCAATATCGCCATCATCGCCCACGTTGACCACGGCAAAACGACCCTCGTGGACGGCCTGCTCCGCCAGGCCCACGTCTTCCGCACCAACCAGCAGGTGGCGGAGCGGGTGATGGACTCCAACGATCTGGAACGGGAGCGGGGGATTACGATCCTCGCCAAAAATACGGCCATCCGCATCCCGGACCCGGAGACGGGCCAGGAGGTGAAGATCAATATCGTAGACACCCCCGGCCACGCCGACTTCGGCGGCGAAGTCGAACGCATTCTGAATATGGTGGACGGGGTGCTGCTGTTGGTGGACGCCGCGGAAGGGCCAATGCCCCAGACCCGCTTTGTCCTGCGCAAGGCCCTGGAGATGGGCCACCGCGCGGTCGTTGTCATCAACAAAGTGGACCGCAAGGACGCGGACACGGATCGGGTGCTGGACGAGACTTTTGACCTCTTTATTGAATTGGGCGCAACCGATGCCCAGGCCGAGTTCCCGGTGGTCTACACCATTGCCACCACCGCCCAGGCCGGTCTGACCCCGGATGTGGGGCCGGATTTGCAGCCCCTTTTTGAGGTGATTTTGCGCGAGATTCCCGCGCCGAAAGTAGACCCGGACGCGCCCCTGCAAATGCTGGTGACGACCCTGGACTACGACAGCTATCGGGGCTTGACTGCCATCGGGCGCATCTTTGCCGGGCGGATGGAGAGCAAACAGGCCCTGGCCCGCATCACCCTGGGCTTCGAGACTTTGCCGGAGCGGGTGCGCTATCTCTTTGTCCACGAAGGGTTGGAGCGGATGGAGGTAGAGAGCGCCTCTGCCGGGGAGATTGTGGCCGTGGCCGGTGTGGAAGCGGTTGCCATCGGCGAAACCCTGGCCGACCCGGAACACCCGGTGGCTCTGCCCGCCATCAAAGTGGAAGATCCGACCGTGCGTATGACCTTCGGCGTCAATACCTCGCCCTTTATGGGCCGGGAAGGACGCTGGGCCACCTCCCGCCGTCTGCGCGAACGGCTCTACGACGAACTCAAATCGAATGTGGCCCTGCGGGTGGAAGAGACCGACAGCGCGGATACCTTCCTCGTCTCCGGTCGGGGCGAACTGCATCTGGCAATTTTGATCGAGACGATGCGCCGGGAGGGGTATGAGTTCCAGATTTCCCGGCCAGAAGTGATCTTCCACACGGACGAGAAGGGGGATTCCCAGGAACCCTACGAGGATGTACATATCGAGACCAGCCCGGATACGGTAGGTACTGTCATCGAAATGCTGGGCAAACGGCGGGGCGAGCTTTTTAATATGAGCGACGCCCGCAACGGCACGGTGGACCTGGACTACATTGTGCCGACCCGGGGGTTGCTGGGCTTTCGCTACCAATTTCTGACTGCTACCCGGGGGATGGGCACGATCCACTCCATCTTCCACGGCTATGGGCCGATGGCGGGCGAGATCGGTTCCCGTTCCCGTGGCTCACTGATTTCCTGGGAAATGGGCACGTCGTCGGTCTATGGGCTGAAGCAGGCGGAGACCCGGGGCGAGTTGTTCCTGGGCGCGGGGGTGGAGGTCTATCCGGGAATGGTGATCGGCGAGCACCAGCGCTCCGGCGATCTGGAGATCAACATCTGCAAGACGAAGACCCTGACCGCTGTGCATACGGTCTACTACGGGGTGGAGGACAAATCCTCGCCGCCCCGGGAGATGAGCCTGGACGAGTGTATGGAATATCTGGCCGAGGATGAACTGCTGGAAGTGACGCCCCTCAACCTGCGCATCCGCAAGCGCATCCTGGACAAGAACCTGCGCGACCGGGAGGTCAAGCGGAATAAGGCTGTGCTGGCATAGGAACAGAAGGACACGGATTGGCACGGATAGATTGGATTCACACAGATTCGGAATCCAACGTGGATTGAGCAGATATATGCAAGATCAAAGCCCGTCGGGGGATTCCCGGCGGGCTTTGGTTTTGGTTGTCGATTGGCTTTGCCGGTTGAGCCTGGGCCACTGCGACGGCTTCATCCATTGCTTGTGGGTTCGCACAATCGATTGCAGAATGGAATACCCTGGGCTATAGTTATTCCGCCAGTTGCTGGATACTGTAAGTACCTTACCAGCGAACTTCTTGTTTTTTGTGCAAGAAATGAGAAATTGTTGTATACACGGATGGAAAGGAACACAGATCAGAAAAATCCGTGTTCCTTTCCATCCGTGTATACAACCCTCTTTGGCTCTGGCTTTGCCAGGTTAGGAGACAAGACAATTATGGAATTCAACCCCAATAACAATGTTGTCAAGCTCTGTCTGCAAGGTATGGGCATGGAAGAAAAAGGCCAACCTGAAGAAGCAAGTAACCTCTTTCTTCAAGCCTGGAACGAAGCGACAAATGACTCTGAGAAATTTATTTCAGCCCATTACGTAGCTCGCCATCAAAAAGATGTTTCCGACAAATTAAGATGGCTGGAAATGGCTTTGCAGTGTGCGTTAAGAATAGATGACGACACCGTCAGGAGTGCGTTCCCTTCTCTCTATGCAAACATTGCCAAGTGTTATGAGAACCTGGGCGAACCTGACAAAGCAAAAAAGAATACTGAATTAGCGACTTCGTTTAGGGAAAGGCCTTCCGACAAAGGCCCCTTCTATCACGGGACGCGAGCAGATTTGCAGGTTGGCGATCTGCTGACAGCCGGGGGCAACTCGAACTATAAACCCGAACTCAAAATGAATCACATCTACTTCACCGCCCTTGTCAACAGCGCGGGGCTGGCTGCTGCACTGGCAAAAGGCGATGGACCTGAACGCGTCTATATCGTTGAACCGACAGGGAGTTTTGAAAATGACCCGAATGTGACAGACAAAAAGTTTCCGGGCAACCCGACACGCTCCTATCGCTCCCAAGCACCCTTGAAAATCGTTGGCGAAGCATCAGATTGGGTAAGACAGACACCTGAGCAACTACAGCAATGGCGTGAAAGGTTGGACAATAACAAAGGAGAAATCATCAATTAATTGCGCCGGTGGAATACCTGGCCGACGACGAACTGCGGGAAGTGACGCCCCTCAACCTGCCCATCCGCAAGCGTATCCTGGACAAGAATCTGCGCGACCGGGAGGTCAAACGCACGAAGGCTGTGCTGGCGTAGGGCCGGAATGGAACGCGGATGACGCGGAAAGGGCTGATTTGCGCGGATTTGGATTTGAACGGTTCGGATAACTCTGGTTTTTCTACCGTCTCGACGCTTTTCATGGCCGAGGGCCGTTGCAATCTGAATGGACTGCTGGCAGAACTGGTCGCCCTCTTCGACCGAGAAGAGGACAAGCAGGCGGTTTCGCTGCTGATCAATTGGTTTCGGCAGATGGCTGTCCACAAGCGGATCAGGCAGGAGGATTATCTCCTGTTGGAATACGAACAGACTGTCTATGAGAAGGGCCGTGAAGATGGACTCGAGGAGGGGATCGAGGTAAGCCAGGCAAAAATCGTGCTGGCGATTTTCTTGACAGTTACTTAGGGCTTGTCAAAGAATAACTTCCCGTTTTGGTGCGTCGCACTGTCCAGATGAGGTTGCGGACTAGAGTCATTTCGTGGACAGTGCGACGCACCGGATGGAACTTATTTCTTGACGAGTCCTTAGCAGCAGCTCGTGCAGTACGATCCCTACGAAGAAAAGAAGCGAGAAACGTGAGCAAACTCTCACGTTTCTCGCTTCGCTTTTCCTACACTGATCCGCGTAAATCCGCCCAATCAGCAAAATCCGCGCTCCATTCTTCTTCCCCTACAGCCCCGCCATCCGTCCCGGCCAGACATCGGCGTTGACGATCCAGCGCGGGCGCTGACCCTGCGCGGCCAGGACGATATTGTCCGTAGCGCCGCTGTGCATAGCCGCCACGCCCCGGTCTGTGTTGGAGGCGATGTGGGGGGTGACCACCACATTCGTCATCTTCAGCAGGGGATTGTCGGCCAGGGGCGGTTCCGGGTCGGTCACGTCCAGCGCGGCCCCGGCCAGGTGACCGTCGTTCAGCACGGCGATCAGCGCGGCTTCGTCCACCACCGGACCCCGGCTGGCATTGATCAGATAACTGCCCTTCTTCATCATACGCAGACGGGTCTCGTTGGCCAGATGGCGGGTGCTGGGCATCAGCGGCGTGTGCAGCGAAACAAAATCCCCTTCCCGAAAAATTTCGTCCAGATCGTCGGTCAGGGTGATGCCCTCTGGTGTCGGCGTGCTGGCGGGCACAAAGGGGTCGTGGACCAGCACCTTCATTTTGATGCCGTGGGCGGCAATCTCCGCCACCCGGCGGCCAATGCGCCCATAGCCGACGATGCCCAGTGTGCGCCCCAGCAGTTCCGTGCCCCGCATATCGTTGCGGTTCAGGCCGCTGTCAAAGTTGCGCAGGGACATATCCCCCACAATCACCCGTTTGGCAATCGCCATCAGCAGGGCGATGGCGTGCTCCGCGGTAGACTCGGTGGGTGCGTCCGGCGTGTTGCAGACGAGGATGCCCCGTGCGCTGGCTGCGTCTACATCGATGGGATCCACGCCGATACCGGGCCGGGCCAGTATGCGCAACTGGGGACCGATCTTGTCCATCAGCGCGCCGTCGAACTTCATACGCACGCCGCTGACCACCTCGCAGCCGATCATCTTTTCCTGGTCGCCGTCGGTGATCAGTTCGGCCACCTCACGGATACGTGCCTGCAATTCGGGCGCGACAGTCCAGTCCATCCAAACCTTCGGTTTCATCGGGGGTTCCTTCCCAGAGTGGTGATAGTAGACAGGTAAAGCAGTTTAGAAGTATACCAGAATGGCGGGGAGAGGCAAGCGATCAAAAGACAAAAACGCCTTTACCAATCGTCTGCTTGTCGAACAGTCGATAGGCTTCCTCGGCCTCTTCCAGGGCAAAGCGGTGGGTGAAAAGCCGTTCCAACGCAATCTGATTGTCTGCCACAAAACGGGCGCAGTCGGCCTGGCCGGTGATGTTGAAGGTCCACGAGCCGATGATCGTCAACTGTTTGCGCAGCATATCCTGGCTCACATCCAGGGTGACCGTCTTGCCTTCCCCCACAAAACAGGCCGTGCCCCAGGCCCGGCAGACCCGCACAGCCGCGGCTCGGGCTTCCGGCGCACCGCTGGCGTCCAGAGCAAACTCCACCCCTTCGCCGTGGGTCAGTTCCTTGAGTACAAAACCGGTCTCCTGAGAGGCCGAGTTGATCGTCTGCTCTGCGCCAAAGGACTGGGCCAGGGCCAGCCGCTCCGGCGCGATGTCCACGGCAAAGACCCGGGCCCCCATTGCGCTGGCAAAGATTGTAGCCGCCAGACCCACCGGTCCCTGACCGAAGACGGCGAGAGTGCTGCCACCCCGCACGCCCATCCGGCGCAGGGCATTGTAGGCCGTGCCCGCGCCACAGGAGACCGCGGCCCCTTCTACAAAAGAGAGCTGGTCAGGCAGGGAGACGAGCGTACCCGCGGGCATTTTCATAAAGGGAGCGTGCGCGCCGTGGCCGGTCAGCCCGTAGACCGTCGCACCCTCTGCGCACATCTGCGTCCACCCCTGGCGGCAGTGTTGGCAGACCCCGCAGCCGTCGTAGTGGAAGTTCATCACCCGCTGGCCGATCCGGACCTGGCGGTCGCTGACGCCGCTGCCCCGGGCCACCACCACCCCGCAAGGCTCGTGGCCGGCGATGACAGGCGAACCGTCTCCACCCAACCCCAACCCAGCCGCCGCGCCCCCTTTGGGCGCGCGATAGGTGTGCAGATCGCTGCCACACATACCGGATGCTTTGATTTCGACAATGACTTCGCCCGGTCCGGGCGAAGGATCGGGGAACGTCTGTAGGGCCAATTCTCGATCACCCAAAAAGACAACGCCACGCATAGGACCTCCAAATAATTGGGACACGGATGTCACGGATGGGAAGGATTTGCACGGATAGGAATGGAACGCGGACGACGCGGATTTCTCTCCGCGGCTTTGCGGCTCTGCGAGAGCTTTTGCCAGTCCCGACGCGCTACGTACTCTACTCCTTTTCCTGATCCTAGCCCAAGCTGCCCGCTTTGTCCACCCCGGCGGACAGCCTTTTCTCCCCCCTCCTCCTGTGGTACAGTGTATCTGTAGGAAATGAACAGACCATCCCAATCTCCCGCAAAGGCGCAGAGGCGCGGAGAAGAGAGACTTCCGGTTCACGCACTACGCACAACGCACCACTTCTCACCCCCAGGAGGCAAAATGTCCATCGGTCAGCAATTTCCCAGCGAGTGGCGCAGCCACACCGACCCCGTCAGCGGCGTAACTGTCGAGCAACTCACCAACCACAAAGGTCACAGCCACCACTTCTACTTCACCAATCCCGGCTGGTATGACAACGACAGCCGCCTGCTCTTTTCCTCGGATCGCCACAATGCCACCAATCTCTACAGCCTGGAACTGGCAACCGGCACGATTACCCAACTGACCGATTTGGAGCAGTTGCCCCTGCCGCGGGAAGTGGAGTTTCTGCGCGCCTGCGTCCACGCCGGCAACAACGAAGCCTATTTCTGGCACGGCTACGATCTGTGTGCGCTCAACCTGACCAGCCTGGCGCAGCGGATTCTCTACACAATGCCCGACGGCTGGGACGTGTCGATGAACAACGCCACCGCCGACGGCCAATACGTCTGCGCCAGCATCTCCGAGGATATGTCGGATCGCTTTCCCGTGGATTTGCTGCGGGGCTACGTGGGCTTTCGGGAGACCTGGGAGGCCAAACCCCTGAGCCGGGTGATGCGGGTGGCGGTGGATGGCAGCGGTGGGGAGGTGATGTGGGAGGAGAACTATTGGGTGGGCCACGTCAATACGTCACCCACCCAATCCCACCTGCTCACCTTCTGCCACGAGGGGCCGTGGCATCTGGTGGACAACCGCATTTGGGGGCTGGATATGAATACGGGCGCGGTCTGGCAGATTCGCCCCCGGGACGAGGCGGGGGAGACCGTCGGCCACGAGTACTGGCACGCCGACGGCATCCACATCAGCTATCACGGCCAGAAGGCCAATGGCTACAAATTCTTCGGCAAAGTGCGCTACGACAACACAGACCGCCAGGAGTACGCCTTCCCCCACGTCACCGGCCACATCCACTCCAACGATTTTGGTCTGATTGTGGGCGACGGCGGCAAAGTTGTGCGTCTGTGGAAGTGGAACGGCGACGGCTTCGACGGCCCCAAAGTCCTGGCCCGCCACGGCAGCAGTATGCACATCCAGCAGACCCACGCCCACCCCCGCTTCAGCCCGGACGGCTCATATGTGGTCTACACCAGCGACGTGTCAGGCTATGGGAATCTCTATCGGGTAGCGGTAGCGGATTTTGAAACGCTGCCCGACGCGCAGGATTGACGTATTGCCCGTTAAGTAAATAGCGATGATCAGCGGGGATTCTTCATTCGTGGGTAACGGCTCACCCCCTCCCATCCTCCCCCACCGTGGGGGAGGAGTCGCTCCAGTTCCCTCCCTGGAATGGGGAGGGGTAGGCTGGGGTGGCTGAACAATTACTCCTCAACTGCACGTTGTGCAGATTGGCATAGACACCTTTTCGTGCCATCAACTCGTCGTGGGTTCCCTGCTCAGCAATTCCGTTATGGGCCAGGACAACAATCCGTTGGGCGTTGCGCACGGTTGAGAGCCGGTGGGCAATCACAAGTGTCGTGCGGTTGTCGCTCAGGCCCTCCAGCGAATCCTGCACGGCCTTCTCGCTTTCATTGTCCAGCGCGCTGGTTGCTTCATCAAAAATGATGACCGGTGGGTCTTTCAGGAAGACCCGGGCAATGCTCAACCGCTGCTTTTGCCCGCCGGATAATTTCACGCCCCGCTGACCGATATCCGTGTCATAGCCGTGGGACAAGGCCATAATAAACTCGTGGGCATTCGCCTTTTTGGCTGCCGCCACAATCTCTTCGTGGCTGGCCTCCAGTTTGCCGTAGCGGATATTGTCGGCCACTGTCCCGGCAAAGAGATAGACATCCTGCTGGACAATCCCGATATTCTGCCGCAAAGAGCGCAGGCGAATGTCCCGGATATTCTTGCCGTCCAGGAGGATTTCCCCCTCATCGACCTCGTAAAAGCGTGGAATCAGCGAACAGAGGGTCGTCTTGCCCACGCCAGAAGCTCCCACCAATGCCACATAGTCTCCCCTTTTGATATCCAGAGAGATGTTCTGCAGGACCTGATTGGCGTCCTCTTTGTAGCGAAAGCTGACATTGCGGAAGGTCACATTGCCCTGGACGTGGCTGAGTTCGCTGGCATTGGCGCTGTCCTGAATGTCCGGCTCCGCCTCCAGCACTTCCATAAAACGGTCAAAACCGGTCATGCCTTCCTGATAGAGTCGGGCGAAGTTGCCAAAACGCCGGATCGGTTCGATGAGGATACCCACGCAGAGCAGAAATGTCAGAAGATCGGCCAAATCCAGGGATTCGTTTACAATGGCGACGCCCCCAAAGACAATAACGGCAATGGTCATCAGGTGGGTGAAGGCGACCAGCCCTTCATAAAAAAAGGTCTCGCTGCGAAAAGCGTCTTTTTTGCTTTCGACAAAACGCTGATTTTCGCAGGCAAACTTTTCTGTTTCAATCGCTTCGTTGGAGAATGAGCGGACCACCCGAATCCCCGCCAGGGAATCCTCCACCTGGGCATTGATGTCGCCGATTCTGTCTCTGCTGCGGCGCAGGGCACTCTTCATTTTCCGATTGAAATAGAAGGCGTACCCCGCCATCACAGGCAGGAAAATGAAGATAATCAGGGCCAGTTTGGCGTTGATAGCCACGAGAATCGTGAAGGCACCGACAAAGTTCAGGAAGGAAATGGCGATATCTTCCGGGCCGTGATGAAAGAGTTCGGACATAGCAAAGGAGTCATTGGTGATGCGGGTCATCAACTGGCCGGTCTTCTGTTCGTCGTAGAAACGGAACGAGAGCTTTTGCAGATGCGCAAAGAGTTCGCCGCGCATATCCCGCTCCATCTTTGCCCCCATTATGTGGCCCTGATAGGCAACGAACATATCACAGAGTGTATAGATCACAACCAGCCCCAGCATCACCCCACCCATTGTATAGATTTGGCTGAGCCTGTCCGCTGCGTTCCCCGCCAATAGTTCTTTGGTGATATAGCGCACGCACAGGGGGAGCGCGAGGGTGATGGCCGAAACGACAAATGCGCAGGCGATGTCGGCAAAGAAGAGGCCCAGATAGGGTCTGTAGTAGGAAATAAATTTTCTGCTGCGCGAATTCACAAAATCTCTCCCTTGCTATCGTCCACTAAAAAAGCCACCGGCACTTTGCCCGGGGCCAATCAACGCAAAGGGTCACGGGATAGAATTTGTCTGCCCGTGGCCCTTTGCGTTGTATTTCCTGTGTGGATGGGAAAATAAAAGGTCACAGAGCAATCGCCCTGTGACCTGTCTCGTTCAGATTGTGGCGCGCGACAAACTTATGCCGCGGCCCGTGAGCGAGAAAGCGCCGTCACTGGGGGGATGCCCGTCGTTGAGGATAGACTGTTGCGTCGTAACATCAGGAACACCCCCTTTCTGCGTAGGGTAGAATCGAATAATGAGTGGCATCTTAGCGGAGCGCCATAGATTTGTCAAAGAATGTGTAGTGGTCAAGAACATCGCAAAATTTGTAGGTGCGGTTTGCAACCGCACTTCTTCGGGTGAAAGTACTTGCCATTTTCAGAGCAGTTCCTCATGCGACTTCGTTGCGCCACGGGGGATGAAAATGTAGGTCGGACTGTTAGTCCGACGGACCTGCAACGTCGCTGGTCGGACTAACAGTCCGACGTACGATGGCTATTTTTCAGGGCAGGTCAACGCACCTGATACCCGACAGCGATTCTCGAAAATGCTGCTTCAAATGCCTCTGCCGATACCCCATAGACCGCCGGTATCAGCGCTGCCCAGCCGTCGTGCCGGGTCAGCCCGGTCAGCAGAACGGGCAGAGCCTCCTGCCCGTAGGTGTCCGTTGCGTAGTCGATGAGCAGCGCCAGAGCTACGGCGCGGGCGTTGCTGCGCTGTGGACCGGACGGCTGGTTCTCTTCCTTCTCGCTGGACCAGACGGCTTCCGGCAGGCCTAGCCCGGCGAAGGTATCCGCTGCCGGGGAAAGGCGTAGGCCGGAGCGAGCCGCCGGTCCACAGGCCAAAGGAAGGGAATAATCCAGTGGTGACAGATGCCAGACAGAGAAGGTTCGGCAGATGCTGGTCAAGAAATCGCCAGGGACGGCCGCACCCGCCCGGCTATGACGCCAACGGACAATCTCCTCCCGACTCTCGGCCAGAGGGCCACCCGCATCCCAGAGCAGCCACAGACGCAGCCCGCCCAGCAGGGGCTGCCAGCCCGCCGGAATGTCGTGGACAACACCCGCTTCGTAGACCGCCTGATCCACCAGCGCAACCACCCAACTCTGGCGCAGCAGATCGGCCTGTTGCCATTGGCCGGGCCTGGGGAGCAGCGCCGGGGAAGGCAGAGTGACTTGCCCCCTGGTCGTATCCCAATTGATTGCATCCGTTCCCTGCACCAAAACGGACAATCGACCATCCGGCGCACCCGCGCCGTGACTCGGCGGCACACCCACCGCCGCCAATGTATCCACATACAGCGCTTCCAACTCCTCTGCCAGCGCTGCCACCAGCGCCACATCCGCCCCACTAGCGCCAATACGCAGATGCTCGGTCAGAATCACCTGGCGGCCGGCTCCGGCCAACCGGTCCGCACTGAGGGCAGGATGCAGGGAATGCGTCTCCCCAGCCTGGGCCGCCAACACCGACCCACTGCTCCACAACCCGTAGCCCGCCAGCACCAGTAGCACAGAGAGCAGCCCGGCCACCTCCCGGAAAGAGTACCGGGCGCGGCTGGGCACAGATTCCGTCGGGCCAGGGGGCAGTGCCGGTTCGGAAAAATCCCATTCATTTTCGTCCAGCAATATCTGCCACTCCACCGCTATTTGTTTCTTCATTGCCATCCTCCAACTATATTCTTACAAGAACTATCCGCGTTCTATTCTCTCCGGAAGGAACGCTGACACCGGCCCGGACACGAGAGTCTCTGGTAAGCGCCCGGGCCGCAGCCAGCGTTCGTACATCCAGCATAGCCAGCCCGCGTAGCCAAAGCGCGCCCGTCCCCGGCAACAGCGATCCCAAAGCGTGGAATTTTGCGATCCCACTTGAGAATCATCGACTTTTGCCGTATACTTCTGGTAAGCCCATTGCAGCCACGAATGACACAGATCGACTCCTCCCCCAAGGTGGGGGAGGTTGGGAGGGGGTAAGCAGTTACGCAAATTAGTGTCATTCGTGGCAAAAGTCTGAAGGGAGCTTCCCCCAATGCAGAAACTCGAAGTACGCGTGCTGGGCACACCCCAGGTCCACCTGAACGGCGCGCCTGTCCGCTTCCGCCTGCGCAAATCCCTGGCCCTGTTTATCTACCTGACCGTCACCCGTCAGCCCCACAGCCGGGATAAACTGGCGACCCTTCTCTGGCCGGGCTACGACCAATCCACCACCCGGGCCTATCTGCGCAAAGCCCTCTCCCTGCTCCAGCAGGACCTGCCCGGCGACTGGCTGAAGATCGACCGCCATCAACTCGCCCTGGCCGACTGCCACAACTTTTGGCTGGATGCGGCCGAATATGCCGCCCTTGCCAACGGGGGCGGGAAGGGCAGCCTGGACAGGCTGGAACACGCGGCCGCGCTCTATACCGGCGACTTTTTGGACGGCTTCAGCCTGCCCGACGCCGAGGGTTTTGAGGAGTGGCGGCTGCACGAGGCGGAGAGTCTGCGGGGCAGATTGATGGGTGTGCTGAAAGAGGTGGTCGATGGGCTGGCCTCCCAGGGGGAAGCCAGCCGCGCCCTGGCCTATGCCCGCCAGCGGGTAGAGTTGGACGCTTACGACGAAGCAGCCCACGTAGCCCTTATGAATCTCTACGCGGCCAACGGACAGAGCGGCCCGGCTATCCGCCAGTACGAAACCCTTGTCCGTCTGCTGAAGGACGAGTTGGGTGTGCTCCCCGCAGCAGAGACGACGGCGACTTGGCGGGAGATTGTGGAAAATGGACGGCGCAACAACGTGCAGAACGTCCCCCTGCCCGCAGCTGTCCAGACGGACATCCCCAGCGGGCCACCCTCCAACCTGCCCCACCTGCCCGCCAGCTTTGTGGGCCGGGAAGAAGAACTGGGCCTGATTGCTGCGCGGCTGGCAGACCCCGCCTGCCGTCTGCTCACCCTGGCCGGGCCGGGGGGAATGGGCAAGAGCCGTCTCGCTATCGAAGCCGGGACCCGGCTGCTGGCCGACAGCCCGGCGCTCTTCCCCGACGGCGTCTGGTTTGTGCCGCTGGTTGCCGCTGAGACGCGGGATGGGCTGGTGAGCCAACTGGCCGACACCTTTCAACTGCCCTTTGCCCGCATGGGTGATCCTTTCCCCGAATTGCTCAAACGGTTGGAGCAGAAGCGGTTGCTGATTGTGTTGGACAATTTTGAGCAACTGCTGGCACACGCGCCTCTCCTCTCTCAATTGCTGACCGTTGCGGGCGGGGTGAAGCTGCTCGTCACCAGCCGGGAGCGGCTGAATCTGCCCGAAGAATGGCTGATCCATCTGCACGGGCTGGCCGTTCCGCCAGACCTGTCAGGTACGCCCGCCGACTTTTCTCGTGTACCCGATGTCTCTATGGGCGCACCTGACAGGTCTCCTCCCGCGCCTGCGTTGACCCTCTTTACCCAACGCCTGCGCCAGTTGCAGCTAGATTTTGCGCCCACCGGTGAAGAGGGGCGCTGGGCCGGGGAGGTTTGCCGGATGGTGGGGGGGATGCCCCTGGCCCTGGAGCTGGCCGCGGCCTGGGGGGATGTGCTTTCCTGCCGGGAGATCGTTCAGCAGTTGGAGATAAGTCTGGGCATTCTGCGCTCTGAGAGCCTGAGTCTTCCCGAACGCCACCGCAGTATGGCCGCGGTGCTGGCGTCAGCCTGGCAGCGGCTGAGCGGGGAGGAGCAGCAGGTTATGGCCAGGCTCTCGCTTTTTCGGGGCGGCTTCACCCGGGAGGCGGCCGCGGCTGTCACCGGCGCGTCTTTGCTGCTCCTGCAGGGGCTGATCCATCGCTCGCTGCTGCGGCGCACGGGCGAAGGGCGCTATGAAATGCAGGAGCTAATCCGCCAGTACGCGGGGGAGCGGCTGGCCCGCCAGCCCGAACGCCACGCCGCGGCCCAGGCCGCCCACGCCGGCTACTTCGCCGCTTTCATCCAGGCCAGAGAGAAGGAATTGACGACGAATCCCAGCCCGGCGCTGTTGGACGAGGTGGCGGCGGATATAGAGAATGTGCGGGTGGCCTGGCGCTATGCCCTGGAACGGGATGAGATGGAGTTGCTACTTCAGATGGTTGTGGGCCTTGCCAAATTTCGCCACAATCGGGCCGAATGGTCTGGCGTCGTAGACACGGCTTATCTTATGGCCGCATCTCATTGTGAAGAAACTTGGGGCAAAGTACTGGCCACACGCTCTGGGGAAGACGCGCTGAAGGCCCAGTTGGTATGGGGTTTGATTCTACGGGAGAGCGGAACTGCCCAGCGACGGGCAGGCCGCACCGCTCATTATGTGGCACTGATCAAGCGGGCAATACAGCGATTACACCCGATCAGCGAACGCTGGCCTGGTCATTTGGCCGTGGCCTATCTTGAGCGCTCTCTGTGTACAAGCCTGGCAGGGGAAACAATAGACCCGTTTGAAATGGTGGACATTGCCATCCACTGGGCAGAGAAGGCGGAAAGTCCAAGAGAGCTTTGTAGCATTCTTAGTGAAAAGGGAGTCAAGCTGATTAATGCTGGACGACTGGCCGAAGGGATCGCTGATTGTCAGAGAGCCGTTTCTCTGGCCGACGAGGCCAATGTAATTGATGTAAAGATTGGGGCGTTGTCGCGTCTGGGAATAGCAGCCCATCGCCTGGGGGATTACACCCAGGCGTACACAGCCCTGCAGAGTGCCAACGAACTAAAATCCCGCGTCAATAACGCATTCATTGAATGGTCAGTCAGCGTTGCGCGCATCAATCTGTTACGGGATATGGGCAAATTGCAGGAAGCAGCCTTGGGGGTTGCAGATTTGGAACGTTATGTCCGCCAGCCGAATGTGAGCGTCTCCAATTACTGGCTGATAGAACTTCCGATTCTACAGGCGATGGTTTTCTGGGACGAGGGCGAATTGGAGCAGGCACTCAGTTTGTTGGAAGTTGGGCTGGAAAAGCAGGTTGCGTTAGGACATCAGGGCGGCGGCGAGGCAGATGTGCGCCTGTTTCTGGCTTGGGTGGTAAGCAGGAAAGGTGACCTGCGCCGAGGAATTGACGAAGCCCGGCGCAGTCTGGCTGCATACGCAAAACTACAGCATACCCCCCAGCAGGCCGAAGCGCTGGCTCTGCTCAGCCAGTTGCACACATTGGCGGGCAGCGAAACACCCACCGCCATCCGCCAGAGCATCGACCTGGCCCTGCGTCTCTCCCAAAGCGCGGGGACTGTACCCGTGACGCTGGAAGCACTCTATTCCCTGGCATTGCTCCACAGCCGCGGCGACCCGGAAGAACAGGCCCAGGCCATCCGCCTGCTGGCCCTCATCGACAAACACCCCTCCGCCCGCTGGGAGACCCGGCAGCGGGCCAGCCAACTCTCGATGACCCTGCGCGCGGGGATGCCCCTGGCCCGTTTCGCCAGTCTGCGTGAACAGGGCTTTGGGCTGCGGCTGGAGGATGCGGTGACGGCAGCGATCGGGGAGGGCGTGAAAGTGGGCGCGCTGGTGGAGATGGGGTAGAATCGGTGGACAGATGAAACTTCTTCCCGGACGGTTCGCCTATCTCTACGCCCTCCCCCTGCTCTTTCTGGCGGGCTTCTATTTCTACCCCCTGGCCGCCATTCTGCGGGTCAGCTTTGCCCAGGAGGGGGTCGGCGGCGCGCTGTGGCGTCAGCCCTTCTTCTGGCGGGTGCTCTGGTTCACCACCTGGCAGGCCGGCGCGTCCACTCTGCTGACACTGCTCATCGGGCTGCCCCTGGCCTGGCTCTTCGCCCGCTTTGATTTTCCCGGCAAATCCCTCCTGCGCGCCCTGACAACCATCCCCTTTGTCATGCCGACGGTTGTGGTGGCCGCGGCCTTTACCACCCTCCTCGGACCGAGCGGTCTGCTCAATGAATGGCTGATGGGGCTGTTTTCTCTCACCGGGCCCCCCGTCCATCTGCTGCAAACGGTCTGGGTGATTCTGCTGGCCCACGTCTTTTACAATGTCAGTGTAGTGATCCGCACGGTCGGTTCGTTCTGGGCCAGTCTCAATCCCCACCTGGACGAGGCCGCGGCGGTGCTGGGCGCTTCCGCCCTGCGTCGCTTCCGCTGGATTACCCTCCCCCTGCTCCTGCCCAGCGTGACCGCGGCGGGGCTGCTGGTCTTTCTTTTCTGCTTTACCAGCTTTGGGGTTGTGCTGATTCTGGGGGGTCTGCGCTTCGCCACTCTGGAGGTGGAGATCTACCGCCAGGCCATCAGCCTCTTCAATCTGCCTGTGGCGGCTTCCCTGGCGCTGGTACAGATGGGGCTGACCTTTGGGGTGATGGCTCTCTACACCCGGATGCAGCGCCGGGCCAGCCTGCCCCTGGAACAGCGCCCGTCCCAGACAACCGCCCGCGCCCCCCGCTCCCCGGCAGAGGCGGCGCTGCTCCTGGGCGGGGTGCTGCTGGTGCTTCTGCTGCTGCTTGCGCCCCTGCTCTCCCTGGCCTGGCGCAGTATTTCTCTGGGCGGCGAAGGGTTGACGCTGGCCTATTTTCAGGAGTTGACCGTCAATCGGCGGGGCAGCGCTTTCTTCGTGCCGCCCCTCTATGCCATCCGCAATTCGGTGCTGGTCGCCCTGGCAGTGGTTGGGCTGAGTCTGGTGTTGGGTATCATCAGCGCCTATCTGCTGGCCCGCCGCCAGGGCTGGCTGACCGCACTCCTCGACCCCCTCTTTTTGCTGCCCCTGGGCACCTCCGCGGTGACCCTCGGCCTGGGCTATATTGTGGCGATGGGCAGCCTGCGCGCCTCGCTTGTGCTGATCCCCATCGCACATACGCTGATCGCCGCGCCCTTTGTGGTGCGCACCCTCCTGCCTGCCCTGCGCAGTTTGAACCCGCGCCTGCGGGAAGCGGCTGCCGTCCTGGGCGCGTCGCCCTTCCGGGTCTGGTGGAAGGTGGACCTGCCCCTCCTGCGCCCGGCGCTGATTGTGGGCGCGGTCTTTGCCTTCACCATCAGTCTGGGCGAGTTTGGGGCCACGCTCCTCATCAGCCGCCCGGACTTCCCCACAATGCCGGTGGTTATCTATCAGGCCCTGGGCCAGCCCGGCGCGCTGAACTACGGCAAAGCCACGGCCATGAGTACGATTCTCATGGCCGTGGCCGGGGTCGGTCTGTTGCTCATCGAGCGGCTGCGCTGGGAAGGCAGCGGGGAGTTTTGAATAGGGAATTTGGAATGCGGAGTGCGGAATGGATGAAACGTGAAACGTGAGATTGGGTCGTGCGATCTCACGTTTCACGTTTTCACGTTTCACTCAGTCAAAGAAGTCTCCCTCACCGTCCTTCAAATATTTCTTGGCCTCTTTGACATTGAATGTCACGCCCAGGCCAGGGCGATCCCAGACTTCGATGTAGCTGTCCACCACAATCGGGTCGGGCAGCCCTTCGATAATGTCATACCACCATTCGGTCTGGGCCACCGGGTATTCGAAGGCGATGTAATTGCGGGGCAGGGCCGCCGACATCTGCACCAGCGCGGCCAGACCGATGAGACCGTCGCCCGTGCCGTGGGGGGCCATCAGAATCCCGTGCAGGTCGGCATATTCGGCAATCCACTTCAGCTCGGCAATCCCGCCCACATCTGCCGGGTCTGGCCCGACGATATTGACCGCCTGCTTCTCGAAAAGTTCTTTGAAGTGCTGGCGCAGGAAAATCTGCTCGCCGGTATGGATGGGGGTGGATGTGCTGCGGGTCACCTCCCGGTATTGGTCGGCCATCACATAGGGCGTATAGTCGCCGGTGAGCAGGTCTTCCAGCCACATTACATTCAGCCCCTCCACGGCTTTGGCCAGACGAATGGCGTCGGGGATCGTCCAGCCGGGGCCGCAGTCCAGGGCCAGCCCCACTTCATCCCCCAGCACATCTTTCATCGCTTCCACACAGGCCACTACGTGCTTCAGCCCCTTTTCGGTCAGGGGCCCCCGGTTGGCGCTGCGTCCCCGTTTGTGAATCTCGCCGTAGGAAAAATCGGGCACATTCTGGGGCATTCCGCTGTGGTAGCCGATGCCCTGCTTGACGATTTTGAACTTCTCTTTGGCTTCCAGCATCCAGGCCGTATTCTCGGCGTAGTCCTGGGGGGAGCTGCCCGCCATCGGCTTGCGGATGGCCCCGTTGTAGACCAGCACTTTGTCGCGGATTTTGCCGCCCAGCAGTTTGTAGACGGGGATGCCTGCGGCCTTGCCGGCAATGTCCCACAGGGCCATTTCGATGGCGCTGACCGCCGCGCCCCAGGGCTTGAAGCTGCCCATGCGCCGGATGTTGAGCATCACCCGTTCCACATCCGTGGGGTCTTCGCCCACAATCAGATCTTTGTAAAAAAGGACAAATGGTTTGAGATAGGGTTTGAACGATTCGGCCTGGCCGAAGCCGTCGATGCCCGCGTCGGTGGTGATGCGCACAATCGGATAGTTGCCGATGGTTGTACATTTGAGATCGGTAATCTTCATCGCTAAGTCTCTCCTGTAGGGGGTGGGGTGGTGGGATGGTGAGATGATTGGATGGATACGACTCTCTCTATTATCCCGGAAGCGGAGGAATGCGCAAGTCTGGGAAATGGTTTCTCTGCCCCAACTCCCCGGTGCTTTGCGTCTGCCCAGCCCCAGGGCTATACTGGATATGACAGAGCAACGAGCTAACACGAATTATACGAATTTCACGAATGAAGCCGACAAATTCGTG
>JAHDWH010000047.1:0-27739 GCA_023384455.1 Caldilineaceae bacterium
GCAATCTGCGTTCTGATTTTCATTGATTATGGGTGTGTTTCCTCGTGTACAACTGATGTAAAAATAGCCATTCGTACGTCGGACTAACAGTCCGACGTACAATATTTTCGTCGTTATCGGTGTCAGCCGGTCGTGTGGCCTGCCCTGAAAAAAGGCTTGTATACACGGATAAAAGAGAACACGGATTAATAAAAATCTGTGTTCCTTCCGATCCGTGTATACAAAATTTTCATCCCTTCGACAGGCTCAGGCGATGTCCTGAGTTCATCGAAGGGACACCGCCCCCGTGGCGCTACCCGTCGCATGGGGAACTGCCCTGAAAAATAGGACGCTGATACCGCTGATCTGAGTTGATTGACGCTGCGATGTCCTGAGCCTGTCGAAGGGATAAAATCTGCGCAGCTCAGTTGTTTCTGCGTAAATCTGCGTCCACTTTTCATCCCCCGTGGCGCAACCCGTCGTATGGGTATTGCCCTGATTATAGCAGGAGCCGGCGTCGCGTCAAGCGCTGCCAAATCGTGGGGGTTAATTCAGATTTGGGGCGAATTTCTACCTTCCGGGAAGGGGCTTGCCCCCAACTTGAATTGCACTCCAGAGGTTAAATGGACGCGCCGGGTTCGCAATGGCTCTGCCGGATCAGGTGCGCGATAGATTCGGATCAGTATCTGTTTAGTCCGCGGGCAGAAAAGGAATGTTACCCTGCCTTTACTTCCTATTTTCCAGAAGCAGAGGAGCGTTGCCACCCATAACCAAAGAAGAGACAGCTTTTGTTCTTTGGGGCGAAGGCTGTGATGAGACACTGGCGGTGGCCTGGGTAAGCCATCTGCAGGCAGACGGGTCTATCTGGTGGGGGTGAGCGGAGTTGGTAGTTCTCCCCTGCGCGAAAGAAGCTGCGCACTCCTTTCGCCGGGATCCCCGCTTCGATGAATTGCTGACCCAGGCCAAGCAGGTGAGCGCAGGCTTTGTGACGTATCTGCAGGCCAGCACGGCGGCGGAGGGAAGATAGTGTGGCGATTCTCTGTTCACATTTAGTTGTTCATCGGAACATTCAATTCTCAGAAAATTCAGGAGGGAGCAGATGTCTTACGACAACGAAAGGGGACTGGGTTGCTTACGTGATTTGCCGGACTTTCGTGATTATACAGTGAGTACGCGCGAAGTGAAGACGATTTTGGCAAAATCCGCTCCGCTCAAGAGCGCGAGAAAGTCCTTGCCAGAGAGGGCGGATCTTCGCCAGTGGTGTTCGCCTATGGAAGATCAGGGATCTCTGGGGTCCTGCACTGCGCAGGCTGGCGTGGGTCTGCTGGAGTACTTCCAGCGCCGAGCCTTTGGCAAACATCTGGACGGTTCGCGCCGCTTTCTGTACAAAGTCACCCGAAAGCTCCTGGGATGGGAAGAGGATAGCGGCGCATACCTGCGCACAACAATGAAGGCAATGGTTATCTTCGGTGTGCCCCCCGAAAGAACCTGGCCCTATCGCATCGCCGATTTCAATGAGGAGCCTTCGTCTTTCTGCTTTTCGTATGCCCAGAATTTCAAGAGCATTCAGTACTATCGGCTGGACCCATCCGGAATGGCGAGTGAAGATGTGCTGGAGAATTTGAAGACGCACATCTCTGCTGGGCTGCCGGCGATGTTCGGCTTCGCGGTCTACAGTTCGATGCCAGGGGTGGGTGCCGGCACGGGCGACATCCCATTTCCCAGCCCGACAGAATACCAGCGGGGCGGCCACGCGGTTGTGGCAGTGGGCTATGACGACAAACGCAAGATCGGCGACGACACCGGCGCGCTGCTGATTCGCAATTCCTGGGGTGAGCGATGGGGCGAGCAGGGCTATGGATGGCTGCCCTACTCCTATCTGATCTCTGGCCTGGCCTTCGATTTCTGGACTCTCGTGCAGGCGGATTTTGTAGATAGCGATATCTTCGATTAGTAAGGGGCAAGAAATAAGTTACGGGTTTGATTCCGGGAATCGGCCAGACGATGCTGGGAAAGTCGAGAGATGTTGTGGCCGATTCCCGGAATCGTGTCTGCGAAACCCCTAGGTTATTTCTTGACAGTTACTTAGGCTCAAATTGGGGGTTTATTCTATGCAGACCCAATATCCACCGACGACAGTTGAGAAGGGTGATTTGACAATCGAAGCGGCCCCTCTGCCTGTCTATTTGGACCTTTCGATCCGGGCTGGTGGGGCAAGGCAGAGTGACGGCGCTGTGTTGGCGACGGTTGAGACATATGCCGTTCGCGCGATGCCCTATGCGCCGCCTATACAGGCGACGATAGGTCTGACCCGGATATGGCTGCAACCCAGCAGAGTCCTGGCGAGCGTAGCCCGGTCACGCGGCCAAGTGTGGATCGCTCCCATCGGTCTGGCGCTCTTCTTCTTCTATGCGCGCTTTTTCATTCTCACCGGGTTGCGCGCACCACACCCGGACTGGATTCTGATGCGCGGGGTAGCCGGTATTCTGCTGGGGTGGCCTCTCTGCGCAGCGCTGCTCTATCTTCTGAGCAGATGGATAGGCGGCTTTCCGCATTTTGCCTCCCTGCTGATCCTGGGCGCTTGGGCCAGTCTGCCCCTGACCCTGCGCTCGGCTGTTCAGGGGGTCTATATGCTCATCACCGGAGATATCATTGCATCCCCCGGCCTGACAGGTCTGTTCCAGGATGGGGTGCCCGGCTCTCTGGCGGAGGGGTGGCAGTGGGCGGGCTATATTCTGGCCGGGCGACTGGATATCTATACCCTCTGGTGGCTTGCCCTGCTGGTCGTCAGCGTGAGGATCGGCGCGGGGCTACCCCTGCGCCGATCCCTGCTGGTCGTCTGCGGTCTGGCGCTGCTGATTCTGGTCAGCGATGGTTTCCTTTTGGCAGCTTAAGTCGCCGCCTCTGTCTCTGGTAAGGAGAAAGATTTCCCATGCGCGGTCTCTACGCTCTCTCTTCTCTGTTCAGGTTGCTGGTTGTCGCGCTGCTTCTCGCGGCAGCGCTGAGCATTCCCGGAATTCTCTCGGGTGAGGACAATCATCCGCCTCCTCCGGCCCCTGAGAATGATATCCAACCACCGAAGCCGCCAGCCACGCCGACGCCGACACCAACAAGTGCACCAACGCCGCGGGTCGCTTTTGAGATCGTGAGCTACCACACCGTGCCCCAGCAGTTGCGGGCGCGGGAACCCTTCAAGCTATACCTGGAAATCAGAAATGTGGGGAATGTTCCAGCGAACGGATGGTCGATCAAGAACGTGAACTGCGAATCGGCTAAAATAATATCTGAATTTGCCTGCTCTGTTCCCATTTCGAATTTGGAGATAGGACAAAGTGCGTCTATTGTGCTTGACTTGCGTTCTTTCGAGATGAAAAAAGCGGAAGGGCAAGAAAGTCTTGAACTCGAATATGTAAAACCGCTGGAATCTGAATTACCATTGCCGACTCCCAATAAGATAACATTCACCTTTCTCTTTCTGCCTTCACGAACAATCACAGATACACAGCCCACGCTGGAGCGCCCACTGGCCAGACCGAATATCAACGTGCAGCGAACGTGGGTTGCCAAAGCCCGCTCCACAGTTGACGAGCTGCTGACGCCGGTGCCGCTGATCATCCACTCAATCCCGATTTCGCCCAGCGTGCCCGGCGGGCCGGAGTTTGAGCTGGCGGTTGAGATTCAGAATTACGGAAGCGTAGAGGCGTCCAATATCTTCATAGATTTTTGCGCCAATCACCCCTATTTCAACCCGGTAGGCTCCACCTGTGTCAAATACGTGCCCGCCAACCTGCCGCCGGGCGGGAATGCCATCGCCTCCCAGACCCTGGCCTACAAGACAGACCAAAAGCTAAGCACGATAGATTTCTCCCGAGGCGTGTCGGTTACTCTGACCATCTCATCCCAATTCTGGTATGTGGAGCAGTGGGTGCAGACAGAAGTGACACGAACCATCTATCTCTATCCCCAGGAATTCCCGGCCGGCACCCCCGTGCCTGCCCCCCAAACGCCTTCCCTCACAGTTCAAACCCCCGCGCTGAATGTGCGCCAGGGGCCGGGCACCAACTATGCGGTAATCGACGTTGCCCATCAGGGGGAGGTGTTCGCTATCACAGGCAAACACTGGAACGGCAAGGAAGATTGGTGGCAGATTGACTATCGCGGGCGCACGGCCTGGGTTTCGGCCTATTGGGTGCAGGCTGACCGGGGGGAGCAGGTGCCAGTAGCCACCGCCATTCCACCCACGCCGCCTCCTGTTCCGCCGGGGCCGGTAGGGATGCATCAGGACTCTGCTCCGGCCCCGGCGATTGGGCGCGAGGGATTGCCGGCGGCTGGGCCAACCCCTCAATTTGTGATCCATTCCGAAGCCCAGACCGCGCCCGTTCGGTTGTCCGCCCTGCCGGCTGCAGGACAGGACAGCGTTTCGGCGGCTGCCGCGATGGGACAGGCTGCCCCGCTGGTGGTACTCGAACGCTATGCGAGCATCCCGGAGCGTATCTCTGGCAACCAGCCCTTTCGACTGGAGTTTGTTCTGCGCAACGCCGGTCAATCGTCCGCCCGCCAGACGGTTCTGCTGCTCACGGACGATCCGGTTGTGCCCTTGGGGGCCGGCAATACCCGCTGGCTAGGCGATCTGGCCCCCGGCGCTATGATTGCGGTTGCCGGGGAATTCTTGCTGCGGCCAGGGCGAGAAGCGCCGGTGATGCAGATGCGCCTGGATTTGCGCTATGATGACGAGCGTGGGGAGAGCTACCTGCGCGCCGAAGAGATTGCGCTGTTGGCGGATGCGCCCGGGCAAATCGCAGAGGCCGCACCCGCGTCCCCGTCTGGCCCGCGCCCGCTCTGGCTGCGCTTCGTCGCTGGTCTGCTGGGACTGGGGGCAGGGCGATGATGAAAAGAGGAGTTCTCCTGACCTGGCTGGTTGTCCTGCCTCTTCTGTTCTGCTTCCAGCCTGCAGAATCGGCACCGACCCGCCAGGAGCCGACGCCCACACCAACCGCGCACCCCGTTTCGCTGACGGTGGATAATATACGCACAGTCCCCGGTGTTGTCGCCCTGCATGAGTTTTTCGATCTGATCTTCGAAGTGCGCAACCTCACCCCAAATCTCATCAGCAATCTACGGGTGACCTACCGGGGCGTGGATGACGATGCAGCGCTGTTGCCTGCGCAGGGCGATAAGACGATAGAGTTGCCGAGTCCGAGCAGCTCTCCAGCTACTATTGTGACCAAAGGCTTGTTCTATCTGGTTGACGAGCCAAGGGTCTATAAGATAGAGCTGATATTTGCCTACACGTACATATACGCAGGGCAGGCCGTGACCCGCACCCAGAGCGAATGGGCCGTCTTTCAAATTACAGTCCCCCGGCCTACGCCGACGTTCACGCCCACAGCCACCCCAACCGAGACACCTACGGCCACGCCGACGAACACACCCACGTCCACAGGCACACCTACACCCACAGGCACACCCATACCCAGCGCAACACCCACGCCCACCTTCACGCCGACGCCCACGCCGACAGAGACACCGACAGCCACGATCACACCGACGGCTACAGAGACACCCACGCCGACCGGCGAGAAAGCTGAAGAGGCGGATGTTGGTGAAGTAACAAAAACTGCGACGTTTCAGGGCGAAGAAAGGGACGCGCTTGTGGCCGAGTTTGCAGAAGTCCCTCTGCGCGCCCAGCCGGGCCAATCCTTCCCGATGACGCTGATCGTTCGCAACATCAGCGATTCGGATATCGAGGGTCTTGTCGCCAACTGGCTCACGGACCAGAGCACAATCCTGCCGATTGGTCGGGGCGCGCAATGGTTTCTGGGCCCTATCGCTTCGGGAGAGGTGTTGACCGCGACCGGCGAGTTCTATGTAAAGAGAGATACCACACTCGGCGAAATCCGTGTGCGGATGGAGTATCCTTACCTGGGCGTCAAGAGAACCGTAGAGGGAGCGGCCTTTGTGCCGGTAGAAACAGCCACCCGAACAGACGCCCCTCCTGGCAGCACAGGAACGCCCCCCGATCCATCTGCACCCGTTCCGACCGAGCCGTTCTGGCTACGCTTCCTGCGCGCCCTTCGTGGCAGCGGCGCGCCCTAGCAAAACCGGTCACTTCAGGAGATCGTCCCCAATGAATACCGATAAAGTCTCTCCAGTATTGCTCACAATGCGCAAAGATCGGGCCAGGATGCGCCGCTCCACCTTTGCCCGTCGCTATGGGCGTCGCGGGGTGGTTGCCGATCCCCCATCCAAACCCGTGCGAGTCGTTGTGATTGTCGAATGCGATGCTGAAGCCGATTTCGCCCATCTGCTCCCCTACGCAATTGAAGTCAACCAGACAAAAGGCGGGATGCGCACGGCCTTTCTCCCCCTGCGAATGCTGGCCCGGCTCTCCCGCGAAGCAGCTATTCACTACATCCATCCGTCCGAGACTCTCGAACCGGCCCTGGATATGGCCGCCAAAGTGACTGGACTGCCAGCTCTGTGGGCTGCCACCCAACTCACCGGTCGCGGCGTCCTCGTCGGCATTATAGACACGGGGTTTGATCCAACCCATCCCGCTCTGCGGGGCAGAATTCTGCGGGTGTGGGATCAGACCCACCCCCACGGGGCTGGCGTGGCCGAGGGCGGGTACGGACAAGAGCTGCGCCACAGCCAGGAAATTGAGGCGTCTCTGGGGGATTCCAGCGGGCACGGCACCCACATCGCCGGCATCGCCGCCGGGTTGGATGCCCAATACCCGGGGGTAGCCCCAGGCGCGGAACTGCTTCTGGTTCGGTCCGATTTGGATGCCGGCCATATGATAGATGGGCTGGAATATATCTTCCGGGTAGCCAAGGAATTGGATCGGCCCGCAGTAATCAACCTGAGTGTGGACGGCCCTCCCGGCCCTTCAGAGGGACGCGAACCGCTCTGCGTCAAAATCAACGAACTGACCGGAGCCGGACGCATCATCTGCTGTGCGGCCGGCAACCGGGGCGAACACAACATCCGCGCCCAGAGAGTTCTTTCCCTGGGGCAGACAGCAGTCATTCCCTTCCGCGCAGGGCCTGGTCTGGGGGAGATACAGATCAAAGGCGCATACCGCCGGCAAAATCGCGTGGCTGTTGCTATCGGTTTGGCCGCTGCGACCTCTGGATTTGCCGCCGACGGGGATGCGGAAAAACAGGCGTTGATGGCCGACGTTTCAGCCCAGTTTCGGGAATTGGGGTCAGGCAGCGACTTCAGGGCGTTCATCATTACGATCAGCGGGAATGCGGTCAGGCGAAGCGGCGAATGGTCTCTGTTGCTGCGGGGCGACGCAGTCGTGGATGTGTGGTTGGCCGGCCAGCGCTCTGATGGCAGAAAGATCTCTAAAGACGATCTGGCCTTCGACGAATCTCTGAACAGTATGAAAATTGGGTGGCCCGGGTCCGCTGCCAGAGCGATTACTGTGGCAGCTTACACGTCGCGACGAGAATGGCGGGACATATCGGGCAAATTACAGGCGCGATCAACGCCTCTGCGCACTGTCTCCCCTTTCAGCAGCCCTGGACCGCTTCTCAACGGCCAATCCAAGCCCGATCTGGCGGCACCCGGCGCGTGGATTATTTCAGCCTTGGCAGCCGGAACACCCGCTCAAAATGGAGCGCAGATCGATCAGACCCACGCTCTTCGGGATGGCAGCAGTATGGCAACCGCCTTTGTGTCGGGGCTGGTTGCCCTGTTGCTGGAGCGGGATCCCACCCTTGACCCCGAGCGGATCAAAGAACTGTTGCGGGTCCGCAGCGCTATACCGGGCCGTGCGCCAGGTGCGTTTGATCCCGCGTGGGGTTATGGTCTGCCCGATTTGTCCAAACTGGTCTGAGCCGGCGGAAAGGATGCAATTGTGGGAAGAGGAATCCATCTATGCTGTCGCGGTATTGGGTTCGGGCTTCTGCTAAGCCTGGCGCTGTTCAGCAGTTTGGGCATTGGCAACGCCGGCAGAGCAACCGGAGAAGCATTGTATGGCGAACGAAGTTGGGAAAATTCTCAGGGTCAGAACCTGACGAGGAATCCAAGCCAGACGCCTGCAGTCCGCCAGAATGTGATTGCTGAGAGCCTGACCATCACAGACAGTCAAACGTTCACGGCAGGGCTTTCCGTTACGAACGGACTGACTGTCACGGGCGCGCTGACCGTCAGCCAGGGGTTGACGGTGACCGGGAGGCTGGTCGTCTCCGGCAGTCTGGTCGTCAGCGGAGGACTCAGTGTCGTTGCTGGAAGCAACCCTTCACTCTTTGTCCCGGAGATCATTCAGGGGGGAATGACGATCACAGATAAACGTGCGTTCACGCAGGGATTGAGCATCACCGGCGATCTGACAGTCACCGGCGCGCTGACTGTGTTCGAGGGCCTGACAGTAACAGAGACAATCGCTGTCTACGGCTCGCTGGTTGTGGCCGAGAGCGCAGAAGCTCCGCTGTTTCAAAGCTATCTGCCTGCTATCCTCCGTTATTCTGTGATTCGCGCCAACAACGGGGGTTTTGAACTCGGCCCGGTCCAATGGGACGAGTACTCCAGCACAGGACAGAACGGTCTGATCCGTTCTGCCCCGGAGTTGGCAGTGCCCCCCCATACCGGTTATTGGGCCGCCAGACTGGGCGGCCAGGACAACGATCTTTCTATGCTTTCCCAGGGTGTCTCTATTGCAAAGGAAAACGCTTGTCTGGTCTTCTGGCAGTGGACCCAATCCAAAGATGCCTGCAGCGCAGACTACGGTGGTGTTGGCATCAATGGGAAATGGGTAGATGTCCATTCCCTATGCGCTGGTACATCAACCGCCGGATGGGCGCGACGGCAGATATCGATGACTCAGTACTCGACAGCCATCACATCAACGCTTACGGTCCTGAATTTTGCTGTCGTGAACGACTATTCGGTTCCCAGCACTCTCTATCTCGATGACGTAGCCTTTTATCCAACAACAGAGTGCGACCTGCAACGGGGAAGCTCGTTGGCAGATGATAGCCAAGCCCGCCTCACAATGTCTTGGGAACTAATCGGGCAAGAGATCAACATCGGCAAGTAGTATCCAGAGCCAGGAGGCTTCCGATTATGACCGAACCGTCGTCGTCACCCGCCAAACGCACGATACCGCTGGCCTTCCTGCGCGGTTTCAACATCGAGGATCTGATCCTTTATGTCTTCTCGTTGCTGACGCTGGTGATCTTTGCGATCTTTTTTTACCAGCATTATGTCACAACCGTGCGGTCAGAGACGGCCAGCCCCCTGGCCGCAGCCTGGCTGATTCCAGCGGGCAACGACATCTGTCTGGACTACATCAAAGCGCAGGTGACAAATGTGGCCCTGCGCTACGATCAGGCCCGTATTGCCACGGCCACCAATGCGGTGCGACGCAGTCTGGCCTTCCTTATCGGTATGATCGGCTTTATGTTGGGCTGCATTATCGTCATCCGCGGAGTGCGGGACGCGCCGGTAGAGGCGGAACTTTCCGCCGAAAACAAAGCCAAAATTCGTCTGGTAACCAGCTCTCCCGGCATTGTCGTTGTCATTTTGAGCGCAGCCATTATTATGGGCGTAGTCCTGCTAAATGATCGGGTGGAGGTGCAGGATGAAGGCATTACAATATCGGAAAAGTGTGTTGCGACGCGTTCAACCTCGCTCGAACTCCCTCCATATCTACAGAAATGACGGAGAAAACGATTATGAGAGGCAAATACTTATTCCAACGCAACCTGCTCATTGCGGGAGTCGCGCTATTCCTTCTGGCAGGTTGGCACGGCATCTGGCAGCCGTTGGCAGTTCCAAGCGCCTGGGCATCAACCCAAACGGAGAGCCCTGCCGCCAGCGACGCCGAACGGCTGAAGATCGCTCTGGAAGTGCTGGAAAGCGAAGGTACCCGGCTCAGAAAGCTCTTTGAGAGCGAAGGGGAGTGCAATGCGTTACGGCAAGCGAAGGAGGTTGTGGAGGCGATCCTGGCCCTTGCGCCGGGCGAATCCGAAATTTATCAGCGAACTCGGGCAGAATGGCTGATTATCGCCAACAGCATAACATTGGTATGCGATCCGTATCGTCCAAGCGCAGCCGGATCGGGCGGCGCGAACGGGAATGTACCCACATCGGGCGGCGCGGATGGGAATGCGCCCACGGTGATCATAACAGGCGCAGGCGGCTGCACCAACGGAATGATTGCGGAGTTGCTAACCCAAGATCCGCCCTTCATTCAGGGATATGCGGAACGGACAGGTATCGAAATCGATCTGCCCGCTATCTTCGACGCCGGGCGCGTTCTTTTGGATGTGACTCCCAATGCGCCTGCTCTGGGCGATTGGGGGACGGATATGACCATCTCGACAAAATGTGGTAGTAGAGGCCCCGGGGTCAAGGGTATGAGCGAAGCCATCCTTGCGTACCCTCTCCTGCCCCAGTCAGAAAGGTATCAGTGGATGCAAAGCATTCAGGCGATCAAAGTCTTGCCAGTGCCGGCTATGCCCATAAACACCGGAAACGAATAACGCTCCTGCCCAGCGCGGTGCAGTTCGGGGTGATACCCAGACGGTGGGTATCGACGAGACAAAGCCCGAACGCAGCACACCCACTGTGGCTGTGAACAGTGTGCCTGGGGCGCAACTGACCTTGCCTACGGTCCCGGTGAATCCCTCGACACCTGTGCTAACCCAGAAGCTCTATCTGCCCGTTACGATTCGTTGAGGAACGATATTCCCCTCTGCCTTTGCACAATCCCGGAAGCGCAGAGTTTGCGGGAAGGATGTGAAACCATCGAAGAGGTGCCGACCCAGGCCGCGGCCCACGCCCAGGAGGTCCACGGTGTGGCGGTGACGCGGAGGAGATGACCAGGAAGATTCACGGATAGAGCAGTTACCATTCCAAAAGGGAACGGTCCATGAAGACGTATTGAGGTGGGCCGTTCCCTTTTTTTCGTGCAGGTGTGCATGAAACACGACTTCCTCGTTCCACTGCGGATTGGAAGGTTTTGGATCGTTTGCCATTGTGAAAAGTATGGGAGAGAAAGAGGGCAAGTTCAAGATCAGATAGAAGATAGACTACGCTGAGTACACAGTTAGGTTGTAACCAGCAAAAGTCGCTTATCCTGTCGAATATCGCCTGTCACAAGTGACAGGCGATATTCGACAGCAGACAACGAAACGTTCAAATGTCGTAACGTGGGCTTCGCCGTCGAAGCCGCTGAGATCATCGAAGAAGTGCTGGCCCAGGCCGCGGCCCACGCCCAGGATGTCCACGGAGTGGCGGTGACGACCGGGAAGAGCAGAAGACACGGATGGTTGATATTCGACTCGCTCAACAAAAAGGAGACCGCGTGATGGCAATTTTAGAACAGTTTACGCAAAAAGAGGCTTCACAGCGACGCGCCAAAGCTGCAACCAGCGAAGGCGGGAGCAAGCACATCCTCTGGCAGGCTGCCGCTCTACGCAAGGCCAGCCTACTCGTTATTGCCGTCATTCTTCTGCTGCTGTCTGTGGGCGCTGTCCATGCCACTGGCAATGTAGCCGTTGAAGATGCGACCCGTGAAAACGCGACCCTGGCATCATACAGCGGAAACCCGCTCCTGCTTGGCTACAGCAGCAGTGCCAGCGTCGCTGCCAGCGCTCCATTCACACTGACTGCCCACAGCCCCATCACCAACGCGGTGGGTGTGGATGTGGGCCAGAATATCACCGCCAGCTTCGACGCGAACCTGGACCCGGCCACGGTGACCACTCGCACCTTCACCGTACGTAGCAGCTTCCGAGGACTCTACACCGACACGGCCACTGTCAACGGCAGCGGCCTGATCCTGGACCCCAGCCGGGACTTCTTTGCCGGGGAGCAGGTGCAGGTGGTAGGCACAGCAGCCATTAGCAGCACAGGCGGAGCGGCGCTCATCCCCACCCAGTGGGGTTTCACCGCTGCAGCCACCGGGGGCACGGGCATCTTCGGTGCCCACCCTAGCATCCCTAGCTTCGGCTCATATTATGGTAGAAGTTATGACGTCGCCCTAGGCGATATCGACGGAGATGGCGATCTGGATGCTGTAGTCGCCATTCACGGCGGGGCGCAGACGGTCTGGCGGAATGATGGAAGTGGCGGTTTCACCTACAGCTACTCTTCTTTCGACAAAGACAATAGCAATGCCGTCGCTCTGGGCGACATAGACGGTGATGGCGATCTGGATGCCGTGGTCGCCCACGACTACAATCAGGCGCAAACGGTCTGGTTGAACAATGGCTATGGCTTCTTTAGCGCCCACCCCAGCATCCCCACCTTCGGGTCGGGCTCGAGTACTGATGTCGCCCTGGGCGATATCGATGGGGATGGCGACCTGGATGCCGTCGTCGTCAACAACTGGAGCACGCAAACGGTGTGGCTGAACGATGGGAGCGGTGCCTTCAGCGCCCACCCCACCACCCCTACCTTCGGCGGCGGCCCTAGCACTGCCGTCGCCCTGGGCGATATTGACGGAGATGGAGACCTGGATGCCGTCGTCGTCAACTACAGTAGCAATGATAAAGTGTGGCTGAACGATGGGAGCGGTGCCTTCAGCGCCCACCCCACCACCCCTATCTTCGGCGGAATCGGTGGCGCAGCCGATAGCACTGACGTCGCCCTGGGCGATATTGACGGTGATGGCGATCTAGATGCCCTCGTCGCCAACGACAGTAGCCAGGCAGAGACTGTTTGGCTGAACAACGGCAGCGGCACATTCAGCGCCCACCTCAGTACCCCCAGCTTCGGCGCAGGAAACAGCCAAGCCGTCGACCTGGGCGATATTGACGGTGATGGCGACCTGGATGCCGTCGTCGCCAACGCCTTGCTCGAGGCGCAGACGGTCTGGTTGAACAATGGTAGCGGTGACTTCAGCGCCCACTCAAGTAGCCCCAACTTTGGCGCAGGCGAGAGCACTGACGTCGCTCTGGGCGATATCGACGGGGATGGAGACCTGGATGCTGTCGTCGTCAACTCCGTCACCGAGGGACAAACGGTCTGGCTGAATCGGGACCCCGCTGCTGACATGGTCATCAGCAAAAACGTAGAGTCGGCCATCGCAGCCCCCGGCGGGACGATTACCTACACCCTTAGTTTCAGCAATGCTGGCCCAGGTGTGGCCTACGGCGTGGTAGTCAGTGACAGAGTGCCGGTCAGCGTTACGGTCACAGGTGTCACCAGCAGCACCTTCGGTAGCGGAAGTACCATCGTCCAGACCAGCGGTGCACCGAATCTTGCCTGGGTGGTGAGCGATCTGGCTGCAGGCACAGGAGGCAATATCACCATTGTCGGGATAGTCGGCGACAGCATACTCCTTGACGGGGCTATGATTACAAACACAGCCATGATTACAGGGACGAACGACATCACGGGGACGAACAACAGCAACAGCGTCGTCATCAGCGTCCGCGCCCTTCACTTGACCAGCCACCTCCCCGTCACCAATGCTATAGGCGTGGACGTGGGTCAGAACATCACCGCCAGCTTTGATGCGACCCTGGACCCAGCCACGGTCACCACCCGCACCTTCACCGTGCGCAGCAGCTTCCGCGGCCTCTACACCGACACGACCACTATCAACGGCAGTGGCCTGACCCTGAACCCCAGCCGGAACTTCTTCGCCGGAGAGCAGGTGCAGGTGGTGGGTACATCTTCTATCGGCGGCACAGGCGGCGCGGCGCTCAGTCCCAGCCAATGGGGCTTCACCGCCGGGCCGGTGACCGAACGTTGTTTCTTAGGCTTCACCGACAGCGGCATAGCTGACGATGCTCTTTTCGGTGCCACTAGCAGTAGTGTGGCGTGGGGGGACTACGACAACGACGGTGATTTGGATATCCTCCTCACCGGTTCCGGACTGTCGCAAGTCTACCGCAATGATGGCGGCGTTTTCGTCGACAGTGGTACAGCCGACGATGCTCTTTTCGGCGTCAATAGCAGCAGTGTGGCGTGGGGGGACTATGATAATGATGGTGACCTGGACATTCTCCTCACGGGATACAACAGCAATAATGTCCCGCTGTCTAGAGTCTACCGCAACGATGGCGGCATCTTTACCGACAGCGGAACAGCCGATGATGCTCTAATCGCTGTCAAGATCAGCAGTGTAGCCTGGGGAGATTACGATAACGACGGCTACCTTGACATCCTGCTTACGGGATACAACAGCAGCAACATCCCGGAGACCAAGGTCTATCGCAACGATGGTGGCATCTTTACCGACAGCGGAACAGCCGATGATGTCCTCATCGGTGTTTGGCACAGTAGCGTGGCCTGGGGGGACTACGACAACGACGGTGACCTGGACATCCTTCTCACGGGATTGGGCAGTAGTAACGTCCGAGTAGCAAAGGTTTACCGCAATGACGGTGGCATCTTTGCCGACAGCGGCGCAACCGACGATGCACTCATCGGCGTGTCCTACAGCAGTGCCGCCTGGGGAGACTACGACAACGACGGTGATCTGGACATCCTCCTCACGGGATATAACAGTAGCAATGTCCCGGAGACTAGGATCTATCGCAACGACGGCGGCATCTTTGCCGACAGCAGCGCAGCCGATGACGCCCTCACCGCCGTTGCTGCCGGGAGCGTGGCCTGGGGGGACTACGACAACGACGGCGACCTGGATATCCTTCTTACGGGGCAGGGCAGTGGCTATAGTTTTGTGGCGAAACTCTATCGCAACGACGGTGCCGTCTTTGTCGACAGCGGCGCAGTCGACGATGCCCTCACCGGCGTCTATTACAGCAGTGTGGCCTGGGGGGACTACGATAATGACGGTGATCTGGATGTTCTACTCACCGGATATTCGGGCACCGAAACATCCAGAGTTTATCGCAACGACGGCTGTGCAGACCTAACGATTACCCAAGCGGTGACGCCCGTCAGCGCCGAGCCTAACAGTGCCATTACATACACCATCAATTTTGGCAACAACGGCCCTGGCATAGCCTACGGCGTGGTAATTAGTGACAGTGTGCCGGTCAGCGTCACGGTCAGCGGCGCCACCAGCAGCACATTCGGTGGTGGGGGTACCATCGTCCAATCCGGCAGTAGCCCCAACTTCGCCTGGTCGTTCAGCGAGTTAGCCGTAGGTGCAGGGGGGATGATCACCCTAACAGGGACGGTCAACAACAACTTCGCTCTCTACGGGACTACGATTACCAAAACGGCTACGATTACCGCAACAAACGACATCACGGCGACGAATAACGCCAACAGCGTAGCTTTCGTCGTCCCCAGTGCGCCTGTCCTTGCCATCCACAAAAGCGTCGACAATTCGTCACTCGATGAGGCTGCAACCGCCACCTATACAGTCGTTGTCTCCAATACGGGCGCTTCGACAGCTACGGCAGTGGTTGTCTACGATACAGTGGCCGACGTACTAGGGTCAGGCTTTTCCCTGGCCGCGGGCGAGCGCATCACTTACACCTATACCATTAGTCCGGTTGACGGACCTGTGACTGTGTTCAACACAGCCACCGTGACCAGCAGCCAGACCAGCCCCGTACACAGCAGCGTGACTGCCCAGTGGCAGAATGTGGCCCCTACGGCAATCCTGGGCAACAACGGTCCGGTCAACGACGGAGAGACAGCCCTGGTCAGCTTTGGCAACCAGTACGATCCCTCCACCGATGACACCTCCAGCGGCTTCCGCTACAGCTATGACTTTGACAACGACGACACCTTCGACGTCTCCAACAGCAGCGTGTCCACAGCGACCGTTCCCGCCAGCTACCTGACCGGCGTGACCACCCGTACCGTGCGCGCACGGATTGCAGACAAAGACGGCGGCTTCAACGACTACACTACGGTTCTGACCATCTTGCAGCCAACCCTGAGCGTGAGCAAGTCGGTCAGCCCCGCCAGCGTAGCGGAGCACGCCGCGGTCACCTACACGGTCATTGTCTCCAACACGGGTGCGGGCACCGCCACCAATGTCACGGTCTCAGACAGCGTGGTCGGTGTGCTGGGGTCGAGCTTCTCCCTGGCTGCCGGCCATTCCATCACCTACACCTACCCTGTCAGCCAGGACGACGGCCCATTGACCGTGATCAACACAGCCACGGTGACCAGCAATCAGACCAGCCCCATACACAGCAGCGTGACTGCCCAGTGGCAGAATGTGGCCCCCACGGCATCCCTGGACAATAGCGGTCCGGTCAACGACGGAGAGACTGCCCTGGTCAGCTTTGGCAGCCAGAACGATCCCTCCACCACCGACACTACCAGCGGCTTCCGCTATAGCTACGACTTTGACAACGACGGCACCTTCGACGTATCCAATAGCAGCGTCCCCACCGCCACTGTTCCCGCTGGCTACTTGAGCGGCGTGACCACCCGCACTGTGCGCGCACGCATTGCGGACAAAGACGGCGGCTTCAGCGACTATACAACGGCGATTTCGGTTAACGCACCCACAGCCACGCCGACGGCGACGAACTCGCCTGTACCGCCCACAGCCACGCCGACGGCGACGAACTCGCCTGTACCGCCCACGGCCACGCCGACGGCGACGAACTCACCTGTGCCGCCGACCGCCACGCCCACGGCAACCAACACGCCTGTACCACCCACGGCCACACCGACAGCGACGAACTCGCCTGTGCCACCAACGGTCACGCCGACAGCGACGAACTCGCCTGTGCCACCCACAGCCACACCGACATCGACGAACTCACCTGTGCCGCCCACGGCCACACCGACGCCGACAAACTCACCTGTGCCACCCACGGCTACAGCGACGGCGACGAACTCGCCTGTGCCGCCCACGGCCACGCCGACGCCGACGAACTCACCTGTGCCGCCCACGGCCACACCGACGGCGACGAACTCGCCTGTGCCACCAACGGCCACGCCGACGGCGACGAACTCGCCTGTGCCGCCTACGGCCACGCCGACACCGACGAACTCGCCTGTGCCGTCTACGGCCACACCGACGAAGACGCCGACCGCCACACCGACGAAAACGCCGACTACCACACCGACAGCGACAAACACCCCGGTAACGCCCGGTGCGCCCACCCATACGCCCACGGCCACGGCAACTTCTACGCCTGTCAATCGGCCACCGGCGGCGAACAACGACAGCGCCACCACCGCCGAGAATATGCCCGTTGACATTGACGTACTCGCCAACGACGCGGATGACGACAACGATCCCGTGACACTGGCAGGCTTTACCCAGGCCGCCCACGGCATTGTCACCCTCAACGCCAGCAGACGCGCCGGGCCGACCCTGCGCTATGCACCTCAGACGAGCTACAACGGGCCAGACAGTTTTACCTACACCATCAGCGACGGCAAAGGCGGCCTCGACGACGCAACGGTCAGTCTGACCATCACCGCGGTCAACGATGCGCCCGTTGCCCAGGATGACCAGACGCAAACAGACGAGGATACAGCCGTGACCATTGCCGTACTCGCCAACGACAGTGACCCGGAAGGTGACTCCCTGACCCTCGCAGCGGTGAGTCAGCCAGGTGCGGGCACGGCTGTCATCCTTGACGGCGGTGTCATCAGCTATACCCCCGCCTTAGACTACAACGGCAACGATGCCTTCACCTACACTATCAGCGACGGCAATGGCGGCAGTGGGGTCGCCTCAGTTTCCGTGACGATTCGCCCCATCGAAGATGCACCTACGGGTGTGGAAGATGCGGTGATCCTCAACACCACAGGCCGGGCTGTCCAGGCGGAATCGGTGACGATCTTCCCGTTGGGCAACGACATCAACACCGATGGCGCGGCCTTGACCATCCAGTCGGTGGACTCGGCGGCCAATGGCAACACCCAGCGCAACAACGACAACAGCATCACCTACACCCCCAACCCCGGCTTCAGCGGTACGGACAGCTTCACCTATCAATTCGGGGCAGCGGGCCGCAGCGGTCAGACGGCTTCCACCGGGCGGGTATCGGTGGTGGTCGATCCAGACACAAATCTGGTAGCCGCAGTGGACGACAGCGCCAGCACAGACGAGGACAAAGCCGTGCAGATTGCGATTTTGGGCAATGACACGGCGACGGTTGGCACGCTCTCGGTGCTGGGCGTGACGCCCCAACAGGGCAAAGTCGTTGTCAACGGGGACGGCACAGTGACGTACACACCGTCCGCCAACTTCCACGGCACAGATACATTCACCTACATCACCGGCAACGGCGGCAGCGGTGCAGCCAGCGCCACTGTCACCGTACAGGTGGCGGCAGTCAACGACCCGCCTCTGGCTGTCAAGGACAGCGCCACTACGGCAGAGGAGCAGCCGATCACAGTTTCTGTGCTCAGCAACGACAGCGACGTGGATGGTGACACGCTCTCCGTGGCCGCGCTGACCACACCAGCCAACGGCACGGCAACCCTCGGCCAAAACGGTAGTGTCACCTACAGGCCGAAGAAGGACTTCAACGGTGTGGACAACTTCGCCTATACACTCAGCGACGGTAAGGGGGGCAGCCGGATGGCGACCGTCAGTGTCACAGTGACGCCGGTTAACGACGCCCCGGTCGCTGCGGATGATCTGCTGGTTCTGGACGAAGACAGCCAGGCTCTGCTTGCCGTTCTGGGCAACGACCAGGACGTGGATGGGGATGCCTTGACCATTACTGGCGTTACACAAGGGGGGCTGGGCCGCGCAACGATTGAGCCGGACGGATCCCTGCGTTACCTACCCCACGCCAACGCCAACGGCAGTGACAGCTTCACCTATACAGTCAGCGACGGGGTAGCCAGCAGTACGGCCAACGTCGGTGTGACCATCCGACCGATGGATGAAACTCTCTATTTGCCCAGTGTCGTCCGCTAAGACGACTTCACGAAAATAAGTCCTCCAAAGTCCCCGGCACTTCACGAATTTCGACGCCTGGATGTCAACGTACAGGCTCACATGGACTGAAAGTGCCGGGGACTTTGATTGGATACTTTATCTTTGGAACAGCCTAAAGTAGAATTCGTTCTTGCTGATGGCAGTCAGTTCCACTTTGCACAGCAACAACTTGAGCACGATTTATAATGGTCACAGGCCGGATTGGGACACGGTTGTCCCCAGTCTTTTGGCTTTCGCATGGGGTTGCCTTTCGCTAAGTTTGGTCTCGAAGCCTAAAATTTAGCAAAAAGGCAGCTCCTTGTCTATTTCAAAGTATTAGCGGATGAGCACCGAATAAGTCCTGGGTCAACAAAATTGGCGGGATCGTACGGTTAGGGCATGAGGTGGGATGGCTCTGGATAATGAACCTGTGTATTTTATGAATTGTGGAGGCATTGAATGACACTCTCGAAATCAATATTCATTGGTGGGATTTTTATTGTCTTTGTATTTTTGTTTGGAATTGCGCCAATTGTGGCCAAAGGTGCTTCTACTTGGCCCTCCAAAGGCGCGATTGGGTCGGGGTTGTTTGTTGAGACTGGAGATACAGGCCAGCTTAAACTTAATCAGCTAAGCAAAACCCCCAATATTAGCCGTTCCCGATTGGTTACTATTGACTTTGGTCAACTGGGTGATGCTGGTTCCGGGCTAACTTTGTTCGCAGCCCATGATACTCTGCCGCTAAATCTGTTCACAGACACCATTTTAACCGCTGTGCTGGAACGCGTGGTACAGAACCCATCGGGCAGCTACAGTTGGATAGGCCATCTGGAGGGCATAAGCCATAGCCAGGCGATTTTTGTTGTTATGGATGGAATTATGACAGGTGAGATTATCGCGCCTCCGGCACTCTATCGAATACGTCATGTCGGTGGTGGAGTGCATAGCATCCAACAAGTTGATCCGCGTGGCTTTTCCGGAGAGAGATATATCACATCAACGGACCATATAGAACTTAGCTCACCAATGGTCTTGACTTCAAGCCTGGAGAGCAGAAACGACTCAATGATAGTTTCATTGGAATCCCCTGCATTGAAAGTTCCGGCGTTAAAATCAAATGCCCTGGCTGCTGCGGTCATCGATGTACTTGTGGCATATACCCCAGCCGCTCGGAACAAGGCTGGGGGGACATCTGAGATCACCACCCTGATTGACTTGATGGTGAACACAGCCAATCAATCCTACATTAATAGTGGTATCAACCAAACCCTTCGATTGGTACATACCGCTGAAGTAAATTATGTGGAATCCGGTGCATCTGCGGATTTGTCTGCCCTTCATTTTGGTGTTGTCGATAATATTAGTATCTTACGTGATACGTATTCGGCTGACTTGGTTTCCCTTCTTATTGATGACCGGAACATGGACCATGCAGGTTGGTCGGGTATAGCTGATTCGGATGCACATAGTGTCATTAGAGTGTTGGACTATGGTACGTCTTTAACCTTTGCTCATGAACTCGGACATAATATGAGAGCAGGCCATGACTGGTATGTGGAGGATAATACACCGCACACATTTGGTCATGGTTATATTGCTCCTCAGGGTCAATGGATGACAATTATGGCCTACAGTGATAGATGTGATGCTCAGGGGGGGCAATGGTGTTTTCAGGTTCCATATTGGTCGAACCCGGACTTAGCCTATGAAGGTATTCCCATGGGTGTCCCCGAAGGCACATCTCTGAACTGCCAGAAAGGTAATCTCGACAACCCCCCCTGCGACGCTGATAATCGCAAGGTACTCAATTCCACTGCTGAGGAGATAGCTCGTTATCGCGAGCCGGCTACTTTTGATGTTAGCATGACGACCGATCCTCTTGTTGTTCAAACGACCACAACAACTATTGGCTTTACCATTAAGGTAAGCAACCATGGCAGTCAAAGTGTCACCGGGTTACAGATTGTCAATAGGATTCCTTCCCAAACCACTTTTGCCGGCGGTCTCGACCAGGGTGGCATTTATGAGAATGGAGAGATTGTATGGTCGGGATCATTGGGTGGATATCGGTATGCTCTCCTTCCATTTCAGGTTACTGTTCCGTCCGGTACTCTTAACGAGGGGGATCTGATCATTAACATCCTTCGGATCAGTTCAAATGAGGCCAATCTTATGCCAACGGAATTTGTAACTATTGTAAGTCCAAAGTCTGTTTTTCTGCCTGCTCTCATCTCCCAGTAGTCGTCTACCAAGTATATGCAAAGTCAAGTCCTCCAAAGTCCCCGGCACTTCACGAATTTCGACGCCTGGATGTCAACGTACAGGCTCACATGGACTGAAAGTGCAGGGGACTTTGATCGGATACTTTATCTTTGGAACAGCCTAAAGTAGAACTCGTTTACTGCGGGCGGGTTCCACACATGCGCCCTGTCCAGCGCGGGTGGAGCCAAGTGCTGGGGATTCAACTCGGACGGTCAATTGGGTAGTGGCGTGGCCTGGCGCACGACGCCGGTGGATGTCTTGATGGCCTTATTTGAGGGAGTTGCATCCTCGGCCCGATTCCTGTTGAACCCACTCAGAGGATTTGGCTGAGATGGACTCGAGTGAGGATTGTGATATATCTAACGGATATCGGAGCGGAACGGCCGCAGCGTGCGAATTTGAGTATATCTAAAAGACGAAAAACAAACCGTTTCTTTATAGTCAGTTTCCTGGGCATGGTGGCCCTGGCGGCACTAACCGGTCAAGGGCTGGAATTCTCTCCCAGGGTCGTGTTGACCATACACCTGATCAGCGCGGCTGGTAGCGTGGGCATCCTGGCACCGTTTCTGGTCCAGCATTGGTGGTCGCGAAGGGTCACCATCATGCAGCATGCCAATTCGCTTTTGGGCTACCTAACCCTGACGTTCCTGGCCCTGCTGGTCCTTTCGGGGGGCGCGCTTCTTTGGGCAACCAACGTGGAACCTCTGCGCCGCTTTCACAACGTGTCTACTTTTGCGCTGGTGGCAACGCTTGGCGCGCACAGCTTGTGGCACGTCATCCGGCGCATCTCCCGTATTGGCGCTGAAAATAGCCCCCCTCTGCATCTGGCCTGGCCGGTCGGTTTGCTCCTCTCTGTCAGTCTAGCTGCTCTGGTTGCTGTGCCCGGTGTCCTCTGGAAGGCCACCCCCCTATCCCGACCATCCCAACCGCGCATCGGCATCCACCACGCTGCTCTTGGCAAAAATGACTTGCCATCTGCAACCCGTTGTGTCGGCTGTCATACCGACGCAACAGCGCAATGGCGGTCATCTCTACACGCCCAGGCTGGAACCAACGCCTACTACCAGGCCGTGACCATGCTCTTCATCCAGGAGCGGGGCGTCCAGGCAGCCCAGTACTGTGCGGCCTGCCATAACCCGGTTGGCCTGATGCGGGGTGAAATGGATGCGCAGGCGGGTGTGGCTGACAATGCCATCCACCCCGACAGCAAAGGCTATGAGTCCCGGACCCTGGGCATTCATTTGCCCCAGAGTGACGCAGCGGCCGAGGGCGTTACCTGTACCGTTTGTCATCTGGCCACCCAGGCCGGAGAGCCGCCCAACAACGGCAACCTGACGTTGCAACCGACCGCGGCCGATCTGCCCCAGGCGGCCTTTAGCCGCCTGGTCTTGCGCTCTGCGCCTGAGGCTCACCGTGGGCAATTGTTGCCGCCTATCATTTCTGAATCGACGCTGTGTGGCACCTGTCATAACGTCTACACTGAGACGGGCACACCCCTGGAGCCGACCTATGACGAATGGCTAGCCAGTCCCTATCCAGAGCGGGGCGAGAGCTGTCAATCGTGCCATATGCCCACCGTCCAGGCGCGCCGGGCCGACAGCGGTCTGGTTCAGTCCGTGTCCGCCCACGGCAGCATCCCCGGTGCCCTCAGTTCCTTGCCGGATACGGCGCAAGATCCCACATTGTTGCACAAAGCCGCCGAACTGAGCCTGGATATCGAACGTGGGGACGTGTGGCAAATCACCGTGAGCGTGACCAACAGCGGCGCCGGCCACATGTTGCCCACAGGTGCTGCGGATCTGCGACAACTGTGGCTGGAACTCTCCCTGCGGGACGCTACGGGCCAAATTCTGCAACAGATTGGCGGGCTGGATGCCTTCGGCATGCTCACACCCGAGACAATTCAGTTTCGCAAAGTGTTGGGGGATGCCCAGGGCAAGCCCATTGAACTGCATCGCTTCTGGGTGGCAACGCAAATCCTCTTGGACAACCGTTTGGCACCCCTGGAGACCCGGCGTATTCCCTTTCGCCTCACACCCCCGCGGCCGGGACAAGGCCCCTACACCATCGTTGCGCGCCTACTTTATCGGGATGTCTCGCCAGCCTTTGCCGAATTTGCCCTAAACCGGCCGCTGCATGATCTGCCCGTACGTGAGGTAGTATCACAACAAGTCATAGTGGAAATGAGAGAGTAACCCCAAAATCCCCCTGGCAATCTTTATATCGGATCATCGACCAGAAGTTTTCAATGGAATTGGAGTTGAGAAATGCGCAAGACACAGCGAATCGTAATGTCATGGTTGTTGTTGTTCGTGATGCTGGTAAGCTCATCATCGCAACCCGCTGCCGTGATAGCCCAGACATCGGACACTCCGGTGGAACAAAGCCTCCCTGCCCTGACTCTGCAGACAAACCAGGCCAGGTTGCTGGTCGAAGCGCCGGGGACCATGGAAGTCACGGCCAATGGTTTTCAACCGGACACCATACAGGTTGCCGTCGGGGAGAAGGTGACCTTTGTCAACAAAGATAGCCGCACCCGGCGCATCCAGATCGGCGGTGACCAGCCACCGCCACCTGGTTCTCATCTCTATCTGCCCCTGGTGATCCGCGGCGGCGGTGCGGGCGCTGCATCAGGCCCTGCCACTTCAACTGCGCCCAGCCCAGCCCAAGCCCAGGAATCAGAGATCCTCACGCTTGAGGCTGGGGCCAGTGCGCAACGCACCTTTGCGCAGGTAGGCACTGTCCAGATCCGCGATGTGGACAATTCGGCCCAGAGCGGCGTCATTCTGGTAACACCGACGCCGTTGACGGACAATGGATCCGTGCGGGGCCAGGTCATCTCGTTCAAGAGCAAGCTGCCGATTGCCAGCGCCCGAGTGCGGGCGGTGGACACCGCCTTTGAAACCAATAGCGACAGCCAGGGCCGTTACATCCTGCCGTTGCCACCGGGTGATTACACCCTGGTGATGTTCGCCAATGGCTATACCTTTGCCAATCGCCAGATCAGTGTTCAACCCTATACACCGGTGGATGTCGAGACGGTGGAACTGGTGCCGCTGGAGACTGTAGTGACCCCCATCGGCGCGGCCGGGGGCACGGCCACCAACTCGGCTGGGACGACCGACGTCGTCTTTTCTGCGGGTGCCATCACCACCACCAAGGCAGTGCGCCTGACAGTGTTGCCAGTCGATCCGACTACGGGGGACTATTCCGCCCTACCCGGCCCCTTCACGGATGGGCGTATTCCGCTCGGATTCGTCATGTTTGAGCCGGATGGGACAACGTTCAGTGGCAATGCCGTTTGGACCATTGACTACGATGGACCACTCCCTGTGGGCTACAACTGGACCAATGGTCTTTATTGCTACTACTGGTTGGAAAAAGAGGCGCGCTGGAGCGACCCAGTACAGGCCGCAGTGGTCGATCTGGGCGGCGGCAAGAAGGGGCTGCGCGCCACGCTGCCCCATTTTAGTTCCTACGGTTTTGCAGCCCCCCCTCCTCCGGAAAAAGGTCCGCCCCCGCCGCCAGAAAGACCAAACCCCGGCGATCCCGACGGCGCCGACAACAACGACAACTGCGAGCCGAAAAAGAAGGACTGTGGATCGGGCATCAATTTCGCCAGCGGCGAGCTTTCCCAGAGCGTGGGTACGATGGGGCTGCCCAGCCTGGGCGGCTTGCCGACCCAGGTGGTCGCCAATTATCGGTCCAGCCTGATGGTCAACCAGATTGTCGTCTCGACGACCTTGGGTGTGAGTTCAGGCTACGCCATTCCAGACAGAAGCCACTGGGGATTCCGCGGCGCTGGCTTTACGGCAGCAGGCGAGGGACAGCAGGTATCCGCCGTATTTACGCCAACCCAGACAATGGCTCCAGGCATGTATGATGGTTCACTTGGCGCTGAATATTGGTTCTTAATTCGTCCTTGCCTACAAGGATGCACGGTCGGTTACAACTGGTCTATCTTCAGTACGAATCTAGATTGGCCCGTCCGGGTCACCCGCAATGATCTCTCCCCTTTCGGGTTGGGTTGGTTTAGCGCTCACGACACGCTGCTCGTAGACCGTGGCAAGTGGGTGACCATTGTGGAGTCCGATGGCTCGCAGGTCAACTTCACGCGGCGGGACGGCAGCTATCTGCCACCCACGGGTGATTTTAGCACCCTGACCGATAACGCTGACGACAGTTGGACCCGGACCTACCGGGACGGCTCTGCCCTGCGCTACAACGCCGACGGCCGGTTGGAGCGTATCACCGACCGCTACGGCAACTTTCAGGTGCTGCTGTACGAGAGCAACGGCAAGAGCGCGCCAGCAGGCGGCTGGGCACTCACAACCCGGATCAAACGCATCACCGATACCAACGGGAATACCTTCGACTACTTCTACGATGCCAATGGTTGGCTGGCGCGCATCGAGGATAGCGCAGGCCGCACCTACCGCCTGGAACATGATTTAGCGGGCCATTTGACCGCGTTTATCGATCCCCTGAACAATCGCGAGAGTTTTACCTACGACAGCCGTGGCATGATGACCACCCATTTGGACCGCCGCGGGGCCACCACCTCCTATGTGTTGGACAACAAAGGGCGGCTGGTGAACCGTACGTGGCCTACTGGATCAACCATGTCCCTCGCCTACGCCGAGTCCGGGGTTACCGTGCGCGCCGATAACGGTTCCCAGGTGGTGACAACCCTGGACAAACTCTTTAACCCGGTAGCCAGTTTCAACGGTATCTACACGACGACCACGGGATATAACGACCAACTACAGCCTGGGTTCACTTCCAACCCGCCCGCCATGGCTCTCTATGACCGTTTTGGCAATATAACCCAGGAGTTTGCTGAGACCAGCGTGGCCTATGAGCGCAAGGGACCATTTGACCAGGTCAGCCGGGTGGTAGGCAGCGACGGCAGTGACACCAATTTCACCTATGACACAGCGGGGAATTTGACCAGGTTCACCGATGCCTTGGGTCAGACCTACCAGATGGGGTATGACAGCCATGGACAGTTGCTTTTGGTGACCGATCCTTTGGGGCGCACGACCAACATGACCTACAGCGATAGAGGGCAGGTCACGAAGATGATCGATGCGCTGGGGCGCACTACCCACCTGGCCTATGACACGGCAGGTCGCCTGGTGCAAGCCACCAACGCCCTGGGCAACAGCGCAGCCATGGAGTACGATGCCTTGAATCGGCTAATCGCCACCGTGGATGCGCTCAATGGCCGCACGGCCATGCAGTACGATGGGGAGAGCAATCTGACCCGCATCACTGACCAGACCGGTCGTACGATTAACTATACCTATGATTCTCTCAATCATCTGACCCGTACGAACTTCGCCGATGGCGGGCAGGAGAGCTACGCCTACGATCCACTGGGCAACCTGACCGGCTTCACCGATGGCAATGGCAAGGCGACTACCTGGAGTTATGACCTAGCAAACCGTCCAGTCAAAAAAATTGTGGCAGACGGCCCCACTGTTGCCTACGCCTACGATGTCCTGGACCAACTGGTGACATCCGATGACGGCACGCTGAAAACAACTACTACCTATATCCCAGATACCTTCGGCTACCCGATGCGACAGCGCCAGCTCGCCACAGGCGTGCCCCTAAGCACCACAGTGGAGTATGCCTACGGTGGCACGGTCGCGGTTGACCTCAACAGTACGACCCGTCTGGCTGCCAACGCGTGGGATGTGCCTGCGCCACCGATCCGGGCAGCAGAAGCAGGCGGCATTGCGGCCCTAGAGCAACCAACCCGACCCGCCGCCGCAGCGGCTCTAGCACCTTTACCAACGCGACCTCAACCCACGGCGCCCACGCCGGCGCCTTTGCCAACGCGACTCCAACCTGCAGCGCCCAATGCTGCCGCACAACCAAGCAGTCTGAACCGGCCAGACGCTGCTTCCGCACAACCTTACTTTCAGCAACCTGACTCCCCAGGCCCGGATGGCCCGACCACCGACGTAGGGGGCACGATCACAACGAACACCACATGGACCCTTGCCGGCAGCCCCTACCACGTGACAAGCGATGTCTGGGTGGGGGATGGGGCGACCTTGACCGTGGAGGCTGGCGCCAGCGTCGTCATGGATGCGTACACCAGTCTCCATGTGGATGGCGCCCTGCTGGCCATTGGCACCGCCACGGCACCCATCACCTTCACCTCGGCTACAGTTGGGGCGGTTGGCGAGTGGGCCTACCTGCAGCTGGGCGGTGGCAACTCTGGCGATAGCGATGCCTCGCAACTGAGCTATGTCACGATTCAAGGCGGCGGCAATCCAAATTACGGAGTCGGGGCACTCCACATCGGCGACGGCGCCCCCCATCTGGACCATATCACCGTGCGCCGTTCTGGTACGGATGGCATCAGCGTCGCTTCCGGCGCAAACATCACCCTGGACAGCGCCCTGTTGGAAGACAACACCGATGCGGGCATCGAGAGCTACGGCGACGCCGGCCCCGCCAGCAGCCTGGCCAATCTGACCCTGCGCAACAATGGGGTGGCGGCCCGGCTGGCCCACAACACGTTCGCCGCTCTGTCCAACATCACCGCCACCGGCAACGGCATGGACAACGTAGTTTGGAGTGGCAGCACCATCCCCGCCAACGCCACCTGGCCCAGACTCGATATCGCCTATCGTCTGACGAATGATGTCTGGGTGGGGGATGGGGCGACCTTGACCGTGGAGGCTGGCGCCAGCGTCG
>JAHDWH010000047.1:27839-34121 GCA_023384455.1 Caldilineaceae bacterium
TCATGGATGCGTACACCAGTCTCCATGTGGATGGCGTCCTGCTGGCCCTTGGTACCGCCAGCGCACCCATTGTCTTCACTTCTGCAACCCCTGGTGCATCCGCTGCGTGGGCTTCCCTGCGGGTGGGCGGTGGCAACCCCGGTGATAGCAACGCATCCCGTCTGAGCTATGTCACGCTGGAGGGTGGCGGAGCCAATGGCGCTGAGGCACTCCGCATAGAGCACACCGCGTTGCAGGCAGATCACCTCACGGTAAGAAATGCCAGCGGGACTGCTATCCATGGCTACGACGCAGGCGGCACGAAGATCACGGCGTGTACCTTGAGCAACGTGGCGGGCTTTGGCGTATCAAACCAGACGTGGTCGTCCAGCGAATTCGCCGTAACCGGCTGCTACTGGGGAGCGGCCAGCGGGCCGTACCATGCGACCCTGAACCCGGAGGGCAAGGGTCTGGAAGTGAGCGACGGTGTGAATTTCTCACCGTGGAACCCGGCCTATCTGATTTCGGGAGATGGTCGGCTCAGCGCTGTACGGGTGGCCAGCAACAGCAATCTGCCTCAGGTGCAGGGCTTTGACTACGATCGCATTGGCCAGCTTACTGGATTGACCAGCCGTGGCTACACCACCTATACCCTGGCCTACACCTACGACGCTGGAGGCCAACTGCTGAGCCGTGGGCCAACAGCAGGCCAGGGGCTGTTCCAACAGTACCGCTACGATGCAGTTGGCCGGATGACCGGGATATCCATCAGCAGCACCCTGGGCCTGCTGCTCGCAGAAGAATACACCTACAATGCCATCGGCAATCTGACTGCGGTTACCTCCGCCCAGGGTGGCAATGCCGGTTACACCTACGATGCCAGCAACCGACTGACCAACGCCACCGGCCCCGGATTCAGTGCCGGCTACGGGTATGACGCTGCGGGTAACCGCACCGCAGCCGGTGGGGTGACCTTTGCCTATGACACAGGCGGGCGGCTGATCAGCGGTTCGGATGGCAGGAGCTACACCTACGACGCCGCCGGCAACCTGCATACCCGGACCCGCAGCGGCGCCACCGACACCTTCACCTGGGACGGCCAGGGGCGGTTGACGCGCATCAGCTACGCCAATGGCAGCTTCAGCGCCTACGGCTATGACGACGCCGGCCGGCGCATCAGCAAGCGCAAGCCCGATGGCACAGCGGTCTACTACGTCTATGTGGGCGATCTGTTGGTCCAGGAGTTGAATGGAACCGGTGCGCTGCTGGCCAGCTACACCTACGACGGGCTGGACCGGCCGGTGAGCCTGTGGCGCGGCGGCCAGACGTATACCTACCTGCTGGATCGCCTGGGCAGCGTGCGCGGCCTGGCCGATGTCGCCGGGAACCTGGTGGCGTCCTATCGCTACGATCCCTGGGGCAACCTGCTGGCCAGCACGGGGACGATCGCCAATCCCCTGCGCTTCACATCCCGGGAGTACGACGAAGAGAGTGGGCTGTACTTCTACCGGGCGCGGTACTACGATCCGCTGGTTGGACGCTTTATCAGTCGGGATCCCGGTGGTTTAGGGGGCGATCCAAACCTATATGCATACGCGCGTAACAACCCTATCAACTATGTAGATCCAAGTGGTGAATTCGTTCCCTTAGCACCGGCAGCGGCGGGGGCAGCGCGGGGAGCCGCCACAGAAGTAGTTAAAGAACTGCTAGGCAGCATTTATTCTGGCGGTACCAGCCTGGAAAAATTGGGGCAAGCCGCGATAGGAGGTGCGATTTCGGGTGGCGTCGGGGCAGTATTGGGCCCAGTTGCCGGTAATGTCGCATCAAAAGCAGCCGGAGCATTTGCAAAAGAATTGTACAATCAGTATCGGAAAGATTGTGGCTACAATTGGCAGAAATTAATCGGGGCAGCAGGACAAGGTGCGTTAAAGGGTGCAATGGGGAATCGGTGGCGTAATCCGCACGATCGAGCAGCATCAGAAATTGTGAAAAGGGGAGAAAGTATACTGATTGCCGGCAAAGATAAACTGATGCAAGGTGTGCGGAATGCTGCTATCTCTGGATGGCTCAAGTATGGCCCGATGCAGCCTTGATCTACGGTTGATGCTTCCGGGAAATGGGACCTACTTTTCCTTCTATCTTTTGTCGGAGAGGGAAAGTAATCCGTAGGGTGTGTCTGATCTTCTGAAATACAGTGCCAAGATCACCCAGATCTGCAGAGATATGGACGATCTTGGCACTGTAGTAGAAAGTCGGTGCTTCGCAGTATCGTGTCGTGTTCGTTCTACTTGCGGTGGTCGGTTTTGTGCCACCCTTCGCTGGGTGGTTGAGCTGGGGCCGCGTAGCACGCCGCCGGCAACGCCCAAAGGTACGCGAACAATTCGCCCCTTTCCTCTACCAACCCATTTCGGGACTTGACAGGCCCAAGCCGCGGCCCACGCCCAGGAGGTCCACGGGGTAGAGGTGACGGCGGAGATAGCAGCGGAAATTGCCAAGAAGATTGAAGGGTAGGACTGCTGCTGTCCTGATTCTGTTTAGGGATACCTGTTCAGCCACCCACCCTACCCCTCCCCATTCCAGGGAGGAAACTGGAGCTACTCCTCCCTCACAGTGGGGGAGGTTGGGTGGGGGTGAGCAGTTACGTCTAGGGTCGCCAGCTACTCTCCACGACAAGCAGGGAATCAGCCTCGCCAGGGAGCAGAAAAGGTTGGCTGACCGACCACACAGGGCCATCCTTCTCTTGGGTGACGACCCAGCGGAAGGGGCCCGCGCCGAAGTGCTGGGGTGCCACCCACCAGCGCTGACTTCTTCCGGGGAGCAGATCGCCCTGCCAGCCGGCCACCTCGTGCCAGGTGTCGTCCGTGGCTTGCCACTCCACCCGTGCCCAAGCACCCCCAGGTGCATCAACGGCGATCAGCCAGATGTGCGCGCCCGGCGCTGGCTCTCCTGGGGTCACCAGGAGTGCCGGAGCCGGTGGCGCAGGGGGGGTTACTGTGGGTTGCGGGAGAGGCGGACGTGGCGGTAGCCGGGTATCGGCCTGCACCGGCGCGGCCAGGAGAAGGAACGCGACAATGCCCCCAAGCAGCAAGAGCGCTTTCCCTGCCCCCCAAAAGGCCAGGAACAACTGGGGATTCAAACTATTGGCGGTCGTTTTCATGGATTTTCTCTATCCTTTCTCATCAATACTGCGCAATTACGTACTGCGAACGCAAAGGCACGGGGTGGGCCGGTGGATACCCGATCCACCCCGTGCCGGTGCTGTTTGCCCCCGGCTCTCCTCGCATGGCCCGATTCTGGCATCTACCGGGACCTACCGAGCAGGCAGCATCGGGTGTAGACCTACCCCGCTGGCCGTTGGAATGACGATTGTTGGCCCGCCTGGTGTGACTTGGACCGGGCCAAACAGATTGTTCTCCTCGCTGCTCTCCAACACAGCGCCATACACATGCGAAAAGTCCACCGAATCGGCCAGTGCGTAGACCACCCCGCCAACCGGGAAGGGATCCTTGCCACTATAGAAGGTGGAATAGAAGGGATCACCCAAAGTCAGTGTGAGCGCAGCCCCTGGGGCAATGGATTGGGTTACACCCCAGACTGCACCGTTGCCAGCGATAGTATGCCAGGGGCGATTGACCGTCAGCGTCTGTTCTGGGTTGACATAGACATCCACCCAGAACGCATCCGTCACCGGCGCTTCGCCCACATTTCGCAGGGTAACCGTCATGGCATCCGTGCTGGCTGCCAGAGATTCCACTATCAGGTCCGGCAACCGGTCTCTGTACATCTCCTGGCTGATCAACGGCAGATAGACCCATTTGGGCCCAGCCACCGCCGAGATCGCTTGGCTGCTGAGTAGAGGCAGATAGATGGCTGTGCTGCGCAGAGAGGCCAGCGCTGTTTCCTGAATAGCCAGCTTATCCGGCGGCGTCTGTTCCACCGCCATGGATGGCAGGGTACGCAGGGTCTTGCCGGAGCCAATCCTCTTCAGGCTGGTCTCCCTCGGCGTACAACTGACGCTGATTTCAATCTGCATCTGATAGGTGGCATCTGTGAAACCTTCGACTTCGATCAGATAGACACCCGTCTGGGGAGCAACGATCTGCACCGCATCGATCTGCCCGGCGTCGTTTGTGCTGTGCCAATACGTAGCCCGGACTTGAGAAGTGGGCGGCCAGACGTAGAGTTCCGGGTCCCCGGTCAACGGTATCACCTGCACGCTCAGACATTGGCCCGCTTCCACTTCCTGTCGGTAGAGATGGATGGCGCGTGCCGCCACCGATCCCGTGGAAGGAATATAATTGATGCTCGCCTGTGCGGGCATTATTGATATATTGCCCGCGCGGTCGGCGGCCCAAACCTGAATATATCGCAGCCCTTCGCTGGGATGCAAGCGCCAGCTATGGGGTTGGCCGTAGGGGAACCAGGCCGTCCACTGCACAGGCACCCAGGCTTGCGCCCCCACATTCCAGAGCAGCTCCACATAGAGAACCTTATCCACACCCGCGCCGGCGCTGCTGTCGTGGGCAATGGTAGTCAAAGTCAGGGTACGACTGTCCGTTATAGAAGCGCCATCATTGATGGAGATGCTTTCGACAACCGGCGGTGTCGTGTCCTCTGTGCGCTGAAGAACTGTGATTCTACGGCGCACCAGATTGTTGGTTTCATCGCTCTCCGCTACGATATTGTCCGGATCGATCTGTGCCCAGATGGTATAGACGCCTGGCGTCTGAATACCCCACTCCAGCGCAGAAGTCGTACGGCTTGCGTTGGCAGCGATGGCAACCAGATAACCATCGCCAATGGCGTTCTCCGGCGCGACGCTCTCCAAAAAGAAGCGAACAGGCACAATCGGCACACTATCCGCCCCTCCAAGCCGATTCACCACCAACCCCAGGAAGATAGTTTCGCCCTGATAGGGAGAGACCGGATTGCTCCACAGCCGGTAGGGTTCCGCATAAAGATCGTCCACATCGACTGCGGCTGGCTGAACCGTATAGGCTCGCACCAGACTGCCCTGTGCCCCGTCGCCCGCTACAGAGACATCGTAGGGACCGGTTGCCATACCCGCCGGCACCAGCGCGGTCAGATGGGTTGTGTCGATATACGTAGTCGTCAACGCCATCGACCCCAGATAGACCCGGGCATCTTGCGGGAAGTGAAGGCCATACACATCCAGCAGCGTGACCACATCGTTGCGGCCCGCTTGCGGGCGCACTTCCAGAAGTGTCATATCCATAGACACCTCTGTAGCCGTCGCTGTGGGCGTTGGCGACCCGGGCACCTTTGTAGCCGTCGGCGTCCGGGTGGGCCAGGGCGTCCAGGTAGCCGTCGCTGTGGGCGTGGCAGAGACCGGTGTCTCTGTCCACGCAGGCGTCGGCGTCATTGACGGTGTGGCCGTCGGTGTCGGCGTAGCACTCCCAGTCACCGTTGGTGTCGGCGTGCCGGTGACAGGTGTATTCGTTGCATCAGGCGTCGGCGTAGCGGTCACAGTCGGCGTAGCGGTCGCCGTCGGCGTAGCAGTCGCCGTCGGCGTAGCAGTCGCCGTCGGCGTAGCGGTCACCGTTGGTGTTGATTCGCCGCCCTGATCGGGATCGTTGGGATTCCGCGAATCCGTCCCATTGGCTTTCTCATCGCTGTCAGAGATACCGTCATTGTCGCTATCCGTATCCAGACAATCCGGTATACCGTCGCCATCAGAATCAAGCGCGTCGCTGGTATGTCCATCGCCGTTGGGGTCGAAGCCCTCCTCGCCGTTTGTATAGCCGTCTCCGTCGTCGTCATCCCCACCGCCGGGCGTTGGGTCATTCGAGTTGCGCGGGTCGCTTCCGTTGATCTTTTCCTCGGCGTCGGTCCAGCCGTCGTTGTCGCTGTCGTTGTCCCGATAATCCGGCGTGCCGTCCCCGTCCGTATCAGTTGAATCGGATGGGTCGCCGTCGCCGTTGGGGTCGAAGCCCTCCTCGCCGTTTGTGTAACCGTCCCCGTCGTCGTCTTCCCCGCCGCCGGGCGTTGGGTCATTCGAGTTGCGCGGGTCGCTTCCGTTGATCTTTTCCTCGGCGTCGGTCCAGCCGTCGTTGTCGCTGTCGTTGTCCCGATAATCCGGCGTGCCGTCCCCGTCCGTATCAGTTGAATCGGATGGGTCGCCGTCGCCGTTGGGGTCGAAGCCCTCCTCGCCGTTTGTGTAACCGTCCCCGTCGTCGTCGTTTCCGCCGCCGGGCGAAGGACTGTTCGGGTCTCGCGGGTCGCTTCCGCCAGCCTTCTCGTCCGCATCGCTGCGCCCGTCGTTGTCGCTGTCCTCGTCTTTGT
>JAHDWH010000386.1 GCA_023384455.1 Caldilineaceae bacterium
TCCAGTTCCCTCCCTGGAATGGGGAGGGGTAGGGTGGGGTGGCTCAACAGTTACCCTGAATGACACCTGTGGAATAGCGTATGTAATTGTGGTCTATGGAATCACAGCAACGAGGGCAAGGGCTATTTCTGGTTTTGCCTTTCTGGGTAACCCGAATAGACTCAGAGATGTTCCGCTTTTGTCAATGATATATATGACCCGTTTCAGTTTATATGACGACGCGGAACAAGAAAATAGTACAATTTTCTTGTCGGGGTTCTTTCGGTATTGCAGATCATTCCCTACCCACAAAAACCGCCACTACTGTCTGGCGTAGTGGCGGTTTGCTCAAAGTTTGTTATTGTCGTTTGCGGTTTTTACCCGCTGTATTGTTCCCGGATATTCGGAATCAGATACTCCCCAAACGCCTTCTCCACGTCGTGCTGGGGCGACCAGCCCCAGTCCCGCCGGGCCGCGGAGTCGTCTAAATCCGCGGGCCAGGAGTCCACAATCGCCTGGCGTTTCAGGTCCGGCGCAAAGCTGATTTGGGCATCGGGGAAAGCGGCCAGCACCCGGTCGCGGATTTCTCCCGCGCTCAGGCTGAAACTGGTGACGTTATAGACCCGGCGGGTGAGCTTCCCGGCCGGCGCGGCGGCCAGGAGCAGCAGAGAACGTACCGCGTCGGGCATTGTCATAAAGGGGATGCGGGCGTCCTCCCGCACAAAGCAGGCGTAGGGTTCGCCTTTGGCCGCGGCGTGGAGCATCTCTGGCCCGAAGTCGCTGGTGCCGCCGCTGGGCAGGGTAAAGGCGCTGATCAGCCCCGGAAAGCGCACACAGCGGAAGTCGATATACACGGGCGCTTCGGCGGCCAACTGGCGGAAGTGCTTGCTGTAATAGTTGCCCAGCATCTCCCCGTAGATTTTGTTACAGCCGTACATCGTCCTGGGCTGGTTCCACTCGAACTCCCGCACCCGGTTGTACAACCCTTTGCTCTCCAGATCGGGCATCCCGTAGATGGCGATGGAACTGGGGAAGACGAACTGGATGGGCTGGTTGCGCCACTGGCTCTGCTCCGCAGCCAGTTTGAGCAGGGTGAGCATCCCCTCCACATTGACCTGATGGGCCATCTCCGGGCTGAATTCGGCCCGGGTGCTGAGCAGCGCGGCCAGGTGGTAGATTGTGTCGATCTCGTATTCGCTGACCAGCCGGGCCAGCAGATTCGTGTCCAGCATATCCCCCTGGACGTGGGTGGTCAGAGCCGCGATGTCCGGCGGCAGGGCCTTCAGGTCGAGGGTCAGCAGTCGGTTATTGCCGTCCCCGGCCAGATGGCGGATAAGGGCGTGGCCCACTTCGCCGCTGGCCCCGGTGATGAAAATAGCGTGTTTGCGCATGGGGAGGGGGGACTCGCTTTCTCGGAAAGGTGTGAATGAGTGGGTAAAAGAAGAGATGATGAGATGATGGGATGATGGCGTGCGATCCATCATCCCATCATCCCACCATCCCCAGTTCCCGCCCAATCTTCTCAAATGCGGCCAATCCCACTTCCAAATCTTCTTGGCTATGCGCCGCGCTGTTCATTACCCGGATGCGGGCTTTGCCGGTGGGGACGGTGGGGAAACCGATTGCCATGGCAAAGACGCCGGCGGCAAAGAGGCGGCGGCTGAACTCCTGGGCCAGGGGTGCTTCGCCCAGCATCACCGGCACAATCGGTGTACGGCTCAGGCCCGTGTCAAAGCCCATTTTCTGCAACTCAGATTTGAGCAGGGCGGCGTTGCTCCACAGCCGCTCCACCCGTTCGCTGGATTCCTGGAGCATTGCCGTGGCTTCGATGCAGGCGGCCACATCCGGTGCGGTCATCGCGCTGGAAAAGAGGAAGGGTCGCCCCCGCTGGCGCAGCCACTCCACAATCGAGCGGCGGCCTGCCACCATTCCGCCCACCGCGCCAAAGGCTTTGCTCATCGTGCCCACCTCCACATCCACCCGCCCGTGCAGGTGAAAGTGATCCACAATCCCCCGCCCGCCTTCGCCCAACACCCCCTCGCCGTGGGCGTCGTCCACCATCGACAGACAGCCCGTCGCCTCGGCCACGGCCACAATCTCGTCCAGGGGCGCGATGTCACCGTCCATACTGAAGACGCCGTCGGTGACAATCAACCGGCGCCCCGTCGTGGGGTTGGCGGCAATTTTGGCGCGCAGATCGGCTATGTCGTTGTGGGCGTAGCGGATCACCTGCGCCCGGCTTAGCCTACAGGCATCGATGATACTGGCGTGATTCAGTTCGTCGGAAAAGATGAGATCGTCTTTGCCCACTAAGGCTGGGATCGTCGCCAGATTGGCCGTGAAGCCGCTCTGAAAGGTGATGCAGGCTTCGGCCTTTTTGAAGGCGGCCAGCTTCTCTTCCAGTTCGATGTGCAGGCTGGTAGTGCCGGCAATCGTGCGCACCGCGCCGGGGCCGATGCCGAAGCGGTCGATGGCCGCTTTGGCCGCTTCCCGCAGCCGGGGGTGGTTTGCCAGCCCCAAATAGTTGTTGGCGCAGAAGTTGAGTTTGCGTTGGCCGTCGATGACGACCCAGGCGTCCATCGGGGATTCAATCGTGCGGATGGTGTTGTAGAGACCGGCCTCTTTCAGCCGATCCAATTCTTCGTCGAGCCAGGCGACGCCGTTGTCGGGCATGGGGGAATACTCCTTTGCTTTCAAAATGGCGACACACCAGAGGAGTGAAACGTGAAACGTGAGATCACACGACCCGGTCTCACGTTTCACGCCTTACGTTTCCTTTAGATCATTGGCTTCTTGCGCTTGACGATCTGAATGGGCACCTGCCAGGGGTCGCGCAGGAAGAGAAGCTGATCGCCGGCGGGGGTGGTGTTGATCTGATCCACAACCGTCGCGCCGGCGGCCACCAGTGCATCCCGGGTGGCTTCCATATCGTCTACAGAAAAGGCGAAATGCAGATTGAAAGGGTTGATGGCGCTGTAGTCCGGGGGGGCGATGTCTGTGCGGGTGTAGAGTTCAAGCATACTGCCCGCACTGTCGGCGATGAATGTCATATAGGGCGCGGCTTGCCCGGCGATGACGATGCGCATTTCCAGATTGTCCACGTACCACTGGGCCGCGGCCTTGACATCGGGTACGTTGATAGCGGCGTGTTCGAGTTTCATCGGGTTCTCCTTTGGGGGGATGGACATAAAATGATGGGCCATTTGAATTCCATTGCTGGAAAGCCCGGTTGGGTGTAGAATATATCTATTGTAACAAGTTTGCTGGTAGGGGGAAAGTGAGCGATTCGATGGAAAGCGCAACCTACGCAGGTGTGATCCGGGATGGGCAGATTCGGCTCGATGTGGATGTGCGTCTGCCCGAAGGCAGTCGGGTGACTGTGATTGGGCCAACGGCTCTGGATGAGCGCAGCGCTCGGCGCAAGGCCAACCGCTGGCTGGTCGAGAATGTGGGAAATCTTGTAATGGCCGACCAGCCGGCTCTACTGCTCCGCAGGGGACACATTCTCTGGCGCTTTGATGCGCTGGTCACGGCCCCCAATCGAAAACCACGCGGGCCGATTGGTCAAATCGACATCGACGCCACCACTGGTGCAACACTCCCTACATCCACCAGCGCCGAGGAGATGATTCGTCGTGGAGAATCTCTTGAGAGTGCCGTTTTACCCGCAGCAGGGTGACGGGAACTGC
>JAHDWH010000048.1 GCA_023384455.1 Caldilineaceae bacterium
AGGGCAAACCACTTATGGCCTAACCATTGGTTTATTTACGCCGGGGTGTACTAGTCGTGTGGCCTGGTGTGATACAATGGATGGACAACTGTCCATACACCATACACCCGAAAATCTATGACAACTTTTACCCACGAAACCTACCTCTCCCCCCTCACCTGGCGCTATGGCAGCGACGCAATGCGCGGGGTGTGGAGCGAGGCCCAGAAACGCCGACTCCTGCGCTGGGTCTGGGTGGCCCTGGCCGAGGCCCAATGCGAGGCCGGTCTGGTCACAGCAGAACAGGTCGCGGAACTGCGCGCCCATCAGGACCACATCGACATCGAGCGAGCCGAGGCCATCGAACGGGAGATTCGTCACGACTTGATGGCCGAAATCCGCACTTTCGCCGAGCAGTGCCCGGTCGGCGGTCCGATTATTCATCTGGGCGCAACGTCCATGGATGTGCTGGACAATGTGGACGCGCTGCGGCTGCGGGATGGATTGGACCTGATTCTGGCTGGCCTGGAGAAAACGCTGACCGCTCTGGCCGAGCGCATCGACGCCGAAGCCGACACCGCGGCCATGGCCTTTACCCACATTCAGCCCGCGGAGCCGACGACCGTTGGCTACCGGCTGGCCCAATACGGTCAGGATTTGCTGGGGGATTGGGAGGAGCTGCGTCGGGTGCGGGAGGGCATCCGGGGCAAAGGGCTGAAGGGCGCGGTGGGCACCAGCGCCAGCTACACCCAACTCCTGGCGGAGAGCGGCTGGAGCGCCCGCCGTCTGGAAGATGCGGTGATGGAAAAGCTGGGCATTCGCCCCTTTCTGGTCGCCACCCAGACCTATCCCCGCAAGCAGGACTGGCTGGTGGTCAACGCCCTGGCCGGTCTCTGCGCCAGCCTGCACAAATTCGCCTTCGACCTGCGCATCCTCCAATCGCCCCCCTTTGGTGAGTGGAGTGAACCCTTTGGGGCCAAGCAGGTGGGGTCCAGTGCTATGCCCTTCAAGCGCAACCCCATCGCCGCCGAGAATATCGACAGCCTGACCCGGCTGGTGGCCGCCTTCCCGCGCACGGCCTGGGACAACGCCGCGCTGAGTCTGCTGGAACGGACCCTCGACGACTCGGCCAACCGCCGCCTCTTTCTGCCCGAAGCCTTCCTCCTGACCGATGAAGTGCTGGGCCGGGCGCTAAAACTGGTGGAGGGGCTGTCCATCTGGCCCGGCCCCACTGTGCGCAATCTGCGGGAATACGGCGTCTTTGCCGCCACCGAGCGGCTGCTGATGGAAGCGGTCAAAGCCGGCGGCGACCGCCAGGAACTCCACGAGGTGATCCGGGAGCACAGTCTGGTAGCGTGGCAGGCATTGCAGGCCGGCGAACCCAATCCCCTGGCCGGGAATCTCCTGGCCGATCCCCGCGTCAGCCGTCTGGTGGACGCTGAAACCGGTCTGCGTCTGCTCGACGCCTCGGATTATGTGGGCGATGCGCCCCAGCGGGCCCGGGAGATGGCAGGCGTGATTCGGGCTGCCCTTGAATGAACTGAACGTTTGTGGGATAATTCTATGCGTATCAGAGGCGTTATCTGGCAAGAGCAGTTCGTCGATAAGCTAATTGAGAAACACGGCGTCTATCCCGACGAGGCCGAAGATGTGCTTTTTGGCCGGAATAGAATGCGATAGGTGGCCCGTGGCCAAGTTCGTGGCGAAGGCGTCTACGAAGCATTAGGGCAAACTGTCAGTGGCCGTTATTTGATTGTCATATTTGTGTGGAAGCTAGATGGAGATGCGCTTGTCATTAGCGCAAGAGATATGAGCGACAGAGAGAGGCGACGGTATGACAGAAAATAAAGTGCGTGATCCAATTCCTGAAAGTTTCGCCAGCTACGAAGAAGCTGGCGAGTTTTGGGATAACCGCTCAACCGACGATTATGAGGACTTGATGCGAGAAGTCGAAGTCGAATTTGATGGCCGGGGGCACAGATTTTTTGTGGAAGTAGAGGATGATCTTTTCTGGCGGGCAAAGATTTTGGCAAAATCTCGCCAAAAGTCTCTGGAAGAAATGATTCATCAACTGCTGGAAGCCGAGCTGGCAAAAGTACCCGCCCTCTAATGCCCCAACTCATCCTCACCTGTGACCCCGACTTTAACGACTTGGCCCTGGACGAATTTCGCCGGGACAGCGTATATGGCGCGCCTGTGGCCGAACTGGCACCGGGCGTCTGGCTGGCCGAATGTGACGACGGCTTTTGGGGGCTGGCCGAGAGCTGGCAGACAAAGCCGCCGATCTTCGTGCGCCATCTCTGCCCGGTCGATTCGGTGCTGCCATTGACGGCCACATCCGACGACATCGACGCTCTGGCTGGAATGACCGCCGCCGACTTCGCAGCCGGACTGGACCCGGACCTGCCCTATTCTGTGCAGACGCGCGTCCTCGACAGCGACCTGCCCTACAAACCTTTCGACCTGAACATTGCCCTTTCCGGAGCACTCACCGAAGCTACCGGCGCTGTGCTGGACGTGCGCGCCCCGGAGCAGGTGCTCTCCGTCGTCGCCGCCCGGCTGGACGACGACGCCCTTTCACGAGTCACGCTTCACGCTTCCCAGACAGCAGACGGCGGACAGCAGACGGCGCAATTCGCAACTCGCAATTCGCAACTCGCATTCATTGGCCTCTCCCCCACCCATCTCAACCTCTCCGACTGGGCGGGTGGGGTGCGCCGCTTTGCCAGAGAAGAGGGGCAGATCAGCCGGGCTGAGTTTAAGTTGCTGGAAGCCCTGGAAGTCTTTCGCATCGACCTGCCGCCCCGGGGGGTGGCACTGGATTTGGGCGCGGCCCCCGGTGGCTGGACCCGGGTGCTGCGTCAGAAAGAGCAGTTCGTCACCGCGGTGGACCCGGCAGAGCTGGACCCGCGCCTGGCCGACGACAGCGCTGTGCGTCACAAGCGTATGACCGCCGAGGAGTATCTGGCCGATGAGCCGGATGAGTTCGATCTGATTGTCAACGATATGCGGATGGATGCCCGGGACTCGGCCCGGCTGATGGTGGCCTATTCAAAGCAGCTATACCGCCACGGCCTGGCGTTGATGACCTTCAAACTGCCCGGCACCGATCGACAGAAGATTATCGACACCGCCTTTGGCATTCTGCGCCAGCGCTATGAGATTCTGGGTGCGCGTCAACTTTTTCACAACCGCAGTGAAATTACCGTGGCGTTGGCGGGGAAGGGATGAGGGGGTGAAAAGGTGACAGGGGGAAGGGGTGACAGTCGTCCCTGTGGAAGGGGGAGGCGTAAAACGTGAGTGCATTCGCATCTTCTCACGTTTTACGCCTCCTTTTTTTATTGGAGCTAATGGACGGATTCGATCAGACGTTTTCCGGGTCGATGCCCAGTTCCCGCAGTCTGGCGGCCAGCCTCTCGTTTTGGGAGCGCGCCTCTTCAGCCTGTTTTTTGGCTTGCTCGGCGCGTTCTTCGGCCTGCTCGGCCCGCTCCTTCTCCTGCTCAGCCCGCTCCTTCTCCTGCTCGGCCCGCTCCTTCTCCTGCTCGGCCCGCAGTCGTTCCTGTTCGGCGTGTTCTTCGGCCTGCTTGGCCCGCTCCCGCTCCCGCTCCGACGATTCGGCACCCGTGGGGAAAAGTATCCCTTCGGCATTGGCCCAGCGCAGCCAGACCGCGCGCCCGTCTTCAAAAACGCCATCCCACAGACGCAGGGAAAGGCCCAACTTCGCCAACTGGAAATCGGGGCGGGGCAGATATTCGCCCACCACCAGTTCGTAGACGATCAGCGGCTTGGACTGAATCGAAGTCGGCTCCGGGTCGTAGACCACATAATAAGGGACGCCCATCCAGGCATACTCCCGCATTTTGCGGTTCAGTTCGCCCCCTTTTTCGTTGGAAACGACCTCCACTACCACATCCGGCGGCTTGCCGTGGACCCAAATAAAGTAGCTGCGGTTCTCCTTCAGCCACCAATCCTCGTCCCCCACCCGCACACCCAGACTCAGAAACATATCGGGAACCAAAGGTGGGATATGCAGTCCCCGAAAGACCCCCACATTGGCATCAGCCAGAAAAACCCGCTCCTTCTGCCAGGCAGTGTAGAGCGGCTCGACCAACAGGCGCTGTTGCTTGGCAGAGAAAAGGTTGTCCACGGCTTCATCATCCTCCGTACTGATGTGGCTCATATCGGGAATTGGGGCGTAGAGTTCAGCCTGTCTCTTCACGACCTTCACTTCCAGTACCTCTGCTTCCATCACTTCTGCCATACTCACCTCCTTACGACGAAGAACGCACGTCTCTGACTCTCTTATGCGCTGGGCAACGCATACAAATACCAATACTCCCCCCGGGGATAGACGTCCGCCACCCGTCTGTCCCACACAAAATCAGCACTGGCGGTCATATCCCGCAGGCGGCGGTCGATGGCCGCGGTTTCGCTTTGAATATCCGCGGGCAATTTATCGCCCTGTGCTTTACTCAATTCGGCGATGCGCTGGCGGTTGCGAATTTCAAAGGGGTATTGCACCCGGCAGGATTTGGGGTCTTCCTCGCAGTCGTCCAGATACCATTGCAGGCTGTTCAGCCGGGCCCGGGTTTCTCGCTCCATCAGCCCCTGATAGCGGCTCTGCATGGCCTTTGTGGTGGCGTCCATCCGGCGGCGGATGGAGACCAGCTCATCCCGCTGGGCCTGGGAGAGCAGTTTGCTCTGGCCGTCCAGCTTGTGCAGCCGGGCCAGCAGATCGCCGCAACTGCTCTGAATGCGCTCCTCGCCCTGGGATGTGACCACAACGAGGGTTCGATAGACCTCCTCACCCATCAGGTAGTCCTGCAATTCGTTCGCCATCTCGCGCACTACGGCCATATCCTCTGCCGGTGTAGCGGCTACTGTTGTGCTCAACTGGGTACTCATCGCTTATTTACCTTTCACAAAGTCTATGATTATCGGTTACTCCAGCGCTCTTTCGATCTGCGGGGTACGATCAGCCAGGCCAGCACCGCGCCCATGACAAAGCCGCCCACATGTGCCCACACAGCAACGCCGCCGACATCTGCGCTGATGCCAAAGGAGAGAAAGCCCTGAAAAAGTTGGATGACAAACCAGAGGCCCAACACAACCGACGCCGGCAGCAGGGCGATGCGCACGAAAAATCCCAGGGGAATCAGCGTGCGCACCTGGCTGGCCGGGTAGAGAACCAGATAGGCCCCCAAGACGGCCGCAATTGCGCCACTTGCCCCCACTGTGGGAATGCGAGAGGCTGGGTTTGCCAGGATGTGGGCAAGGCTGGCTACAAGACCACCCATCAGATAGAAGAACAGGTAACTTAACGGGCCCAGTGCATCTTCCACATTGTCGCCAAATATCCACAGATAGAGCATATTGCTGCCCAAATGGATCAATGAACCGTGCAGGAACATACTGGTCAGGAGATCGGAAATCGCCTCCAAATCAAAACTGCGCATAAACCGAAAGGGAATCAGGCCATAGGTGCGGATCACTTCGTCGTAGTCTGCCAGACCGGCCACAGCTAACAGGCCAAAGACGCCGATGTTTACAACGAGCAGAAAATAGGTAACCCACGGAGTGCGGTGCGCACGTATGGTGTCGCTCAATGGAATCATCCTGCACCTTTGCCTTCCTCTGTCGTCAATCAACCCGACAGATGATAATTACCTTTCGCACGATTCTCTCTTGTGTACAGCCATTGACAGATTGCAATTCGGAATTTATGATGTGCTTATCGTATCGGCATCACATCTGTCAATGTGCCGAAAGTGTTGATTTCCAGTCCCCATCGGCTGCCTTCGATAAAAAGAGCTGCCTGGGCTGGGTCCCTGAGTACATATTCGTAGGTAGCCCCGTCGGTTTCAAAGAGAATTGTGTACTGTTCGCTGCGCTCGCCCGCCCGCTGTTTGTCCGTAACGGTCAAGGCGGGCCAGGATTCGGCTATCAGACCTTCGCCTGTCGAGATGAGTGAATCGACCGCCTTCCACTCCTCCACCGTATACTGACAGAAGTCCGCATAAATTTGGTATTGGCACTCCTGCACCACTTGCCCGTAGCCTGTGCCCTGGTCAATGGTGTAGGGGGTTCCGCAGACCTCCACCGCATTGGGTGCTGGATCGTCCTGAACCCGCAGGACTTCGCTGCGACACTGGCCCACCTCCACGCCTGCCGGGATTTCGGTCAGCCAGGCTTCCTGGCGCACAGGTACCAGAGATTCCACCACCACCTTGCGTTGCCAGCTTACCTCGCGCACAGTTCCCAGCGTCTGTTCCGTGCGGGTAGCCAGGTATAGAAAGATCAGCAGGACAACGCCGATCACAAGGGCAAAGATCAGTATTGTGCGGCTGCAACCGGGCGCAGCCGCGCCGGGCGTGACAGCGCCTGCCTGTTCTTTCAGCGCGGAGCCTGGGACCAGGCCCGCGCCACAGCGGGAGCAGCGCCGGGCGTCGCCGGGGTTTTCGGCGTTGCAGGCAGGGCAGTGGATGGGCGCAACCGGCGCATTGCCGTACGCGCCGACCACCTGACCGGCCTTTCTCTGGGCGCCACCGGTCAAGGGAGCACCGCAGTTTCGACAGTTTTCCGCACCGGCCTGATTGCGGGCATTGCAGAAGGGACAATGGATGTCTGCTGCCCGATCTGCCTGGGCCAAAACTTTGGCATCAGTAATCAGCGCTCGATCCACGGGCTGTACAAAGTCCACATCCGGAGGCTGGGGTTTGCCGCACGAGCGACATTTTTTCTCTGGCCCCGGGCTGCGATTGTTACAGTTTGGGCATACCCATTCCAACTCTACAAGACCCAACTTTTTTTGGCTCATAAGAGGCTGATTCCACTCCGGGTACAGGTCAAGAGACACATATTTTCCTGGTAACTGCTCACCCCCACCCAACCTCCCCCACTGCGGGGGAGGAGTCGATCCAGTTCCCTCCCTGGAATGGGGAGGGGCAGGCTGGGGTGGCTGAACGGGTACCTTTCCTATAGGGTTGACTCTAGCGTATTTGCCCGTTCTCGTCAAACAAAGTGCTGTTCGCTCCCTCAATCCGCCGTGCCGGCCACCAGTTCTCGCCGTCTACGTCGGCGGATGAGTATGGGCCCAGCCGTTACCACCAGCACCCCGGCCAGCACCACCCCGCCGCCCAGCAATTGACGCGGGTTGGGGAAAACATCAAAGAGCAGGAAGGACCAGAGAATCGCGGCCACGGGTCCGGCTGTCAGGACGATTGAAAAGATGCTCATATCCAGACGGCGCAGGGCTGTGTAGTATAGGGTGCGGCTGATCACCACATCCACTGTGCCGGCCAGGATCAGCAGACCCCAGGCGGTTGGCGTAGCTGGCAGTGCCAGCTCTCCCTGGAATCCTGCGATGGCAAAGAGAAAAAGGGCGGTGAAGAGCAACCGGTAGAAGAAGAAGTTGAGCAAATCCATACCGCCGCTGTAGCGTTGGGTCAGCGCAGTGTGGGTGGAGTAGAGCAGAGTCGAGACGACAATCATCAGGCTGCCCACCCGCAGGTAGTCGCCGGGTTGGAAGGTGATAATAATCAGCCCGATCAGCGCCACCCCTGCGCCAACGATTTGGACAGGGGAGAAACGGTCGCCCAGCCAGAAGAACCCAAAGGCCAGGCCGTAAATAATCGACGTTTTGTTGAGAATCGAGGCAGTGCCTGGGTCGATCAGCGCTACGGCAGAGTAGCTGATGGCTGTGCTGACGCCGATGCAAAAGCCAATGGCCAGGAAGAAACGCCAATGGTTGGTGAAGGTTGAAATGCCCAGCCGCCCTGTGACGACCCCAAAAATGCCGACCTCGACAACGCCGACTGTCATTACAAAGAGCGCGGAGAGAAAGGGGTTGGCATGGGGCAGCATCAGCCGGGCAAAGACAAAATGGAGGCTGTCAATCAACAAAAGACTCACCAACAGGGCTGGGCCTGTATAGGTGTGGGGCAGGGGGGACGCTGTGCGCTGTGCGGTCAAAGTATCTCACAATCCAGTTGAGCAAAACGGGCCAGAAATTGACGTTGGAATAGTATCACGAATCGACCTCTCAGGGAAGCTATTGATTGCTCTTTGCGGCGGGCCGTTGCCGGATTCTGAAACGAGAAACGAGAAACAAGAAATGAGAAACGTGAAACGAGAAATGAGAAACGTGAGATCACTGGACGATCTCACGTTTCACGTTTCACGTTTCGTTTGTAGCGAAATTGTCCGGCGTTGCCCGTTTTCTACACCATCAACTCAATCTCCGTCGCCCGGTGGCAACTGACGAAACGGCCTGGTTCAATCTCCTCCAGGGGGGGGGCTGTCTGTTTGCAGATGTCCACCACAAAGGGGCAGCGGGGGTGAAAGTAGCAGCCGCTGGGTGGATTGGCCGGGTTGGCAATCTCGCCTTCGGGGATTACCCGCTCGGTCAGATTGAAAGGGTCTGGCTTGGGAACCGAAGCAATGAGCGCGGCGGTGTAGGGATGTTTGGGGTTGCGGAAAAGCGCCTGGGGCGGGCCGATCTCCGCCACCCGGCCCACGTACATCACCAGCACAGTATTGCTGATCTGATTGACGACGCTCAGGTCGTGGGCCACAAAAAGATAGGTCAGCCCCAACTCGTCCTGCAAATCCATCATCAGATTGAGCACCTGGGCCTGGACCGAGACGTCCAGGGCAGAGACCGGCTCGTCGGCCACAATAAGCCGAGGGCTGGCGGCCAGGGCCCGGGCAATGCCGATGCGCTGGCGCTGTCCGCCGCTGAAAGCGTGGGGGAAGCGGCGCATATACTCCGCCCGCAGCCCTACCCGTTTGAGCAGGTCGGCCACCCGATCCTCCCGCTCCCGCTGGTTGCCGATGCCGTGGACGCGCAGGGGTTCGCTGATAATCTCAAAAATCGTCATACGGGGGTTGAGGGAGGAGAAGGGGTCCTGGAAGACCATCTGAAACTCCCGGCGGATGGGGCGCAGTTCGTTCTGGCCGATTGTCGCCAGATCGATGACTTCGCCGTTCTCCCGCCGGTAGAGGATTTCGCCTTCGGTGGGGTCCACCGCGCGCACAATACAGCGGGAGGTGGTGGTCTTGCCACAGCCGCTCTCCCCCACCAGGCTGACCGTCTCGCCCTGGCGGATGGCAAAGCTCACGTCGTCCACGGCGCGCACCGTGCCCACCCGCCGTTTCAGAAAACCCGCTTCTACCGGGTAGTATTTTTTCAGGTTGTTGACCTGTAGGACTGTGTTGTTATCCATTGGATTGGCCGCTGGTATATGTGTTGCAGAGGATAGTTCAGGCTGCGCGTTTTGTCTGATTATAGCGAGCCAGTAAGTCGCGCACCTGTGGCATCAGTTCGAAAGGTATTTTCACAAATACCTGTGACGGGTCTGCCAGAACTGTCTCATCTTCTTCGGCAGCTTCGTCTTCATTTTGATTTTCGTAGTGCGTAAGCACCGCCTGGACGCGCTTCTTGTCCCAACCCGCAGGATACTCTGTCTGTTTCATCATCTTCCTCGTTTGCGTTGCCGCCGCCGATAGGCCAATAGGGGCTTGCCCGTAAGATCATACGCTGTAATTACGAAAAGCGAGTCGGGATCGGGCACGTAAATGACTCTGAGATACCTTCCCACACGTGTCTGACCGACAGCTACTCGTGAACCGTCTCGTCCTGGTCTGTCTTCTCCGGGGCTTTGCAGAATGTCTTCGATCTCGTCTTCGTCAACGTCGTGGCCGTAAATATGCGGCTCATCTGTCTCTGGATCGATATAATACCGTATTTTCATGTTTGTGTAACAAACCCCTAACATCCCGGATAGAGAAAACAACTGGCCTGATGATTTTCGCCCACTGCCGCAAGCTGTGGCTCCTTCACATCACACGTCCCCGCGATGAAGGCGGGGCAGCGGGGATGGAAAGGGCAGCCGGAAGGCCGGTTTTGGGGATGGGGAATCGAGCCTTTGATGGAGGGCAGCCGCTCTCTGGGCTGGGCGTCGATACGCGGAATGGAAGTGAGCAGCGCCTTCGTGTAGGGATGTTTGGGGTTGCCAAAAATTTCCCTCACTGGCGCTTTTTCCACAATCCGTCCCAGATACATCACCGCCACCTTGTCGGCCACCTCGGCGATCACCCCCAAATCGTGGGTGATGAAGATCATCGCCATCCCCGTCTCTGCCTGCAAACGCTGCAACAGATTGAGAATCTGGGCCTGGGTCGTCACGTCCAGGGCAGTGGTTGGCTCGTCCGCGATGAGAATGCGGGGGTTGGTGGAGAGCGCCATTGCGATCATCGCCCGCTGGCACTGGCCGCCGCTGAGCCGGTAGGGAAATTCGTTGAGCCGGTGGGTCGGGTTGGGTATCCCTACGTGGCGCAGCCATTGGATGGCCGTCTCCTCGGCCTCTTTGTCGCTCATCGCCGTGTGGAGTTGGATGGCCTCTACCAACTGGTTGCCCACCGTATGCACCGGGCTGAAAGAACTCATCGGCTCCTGAAAGATCATCGAAATCTCGCCACCCCGAATGGCCCGCATCTCCGCGCTGCCTGCATCCAGCCGCAACAGGTCCCGGCGAATCTCCTGGCCCGCCGAGACCTGGGATGTGTAGAGTATCTCCCCGTCCACCACCCGGCCCGGCTTGTCCACAATTTGCAGGATCGACTTGGCTGCCACGCTTTTGCCACAGCCGCTCTCGCCCACCAGCCCCAGGGTCTTGCCCGCGTGGACCTCAAAGTTCGCGCCGTCCACGGCCAACACAACCCCTTCCCCGGTGAAGAAGTGGGTGCGCAGATTTTTGACTTCCAGCAGCGGATTGGCACTGCTGCTATGGGTGGCGATGGCTTCGCTGCGGCTGGTTTGGGACATCGGATACTCGCTTGATTCGTGAACGGGTGACTGAGTTGCGTATTGCGTATTGCATAAGGTGGCGAAGCCACGATTTGCGTGAGGAAACGTGAAGACGTGAAACGTGAGATCAGGTGACGGGGCCTCACGTTTCACGTTTCAACTGGTTGACCGACCGACTAACGCTTGTGCGTTAGTTCCTCGCTGGTACGGCCAGATCGGACCAGTAAGCGCCGGTTGAGCGGCGTCCTGAGTTTATCGAAGGGACACCGCTCAACCGGCGCTGGTCTTTCGGTGTCGGTGAGGATGTCAGTTCACGCACTACGCACTACGTCCTTACGACTCCACCGCACTGTACGGGTCCGCGGCATCCCGTAGCCCGTCGCCCATAAAATTCAGGGCCAGAATAGCGACGATGACGGGTACGGCCGGGAACATCAGCCAGGGAGTCAGGGCGATGGCCTGTACATTCTGGGTGGCCTGGAGCAGCACGCCCCAACTGATGGCGGGCGGGCGCAGACCCAAGCCCAGAAAACTGAGCGCGGTCTCACTGATAATCATAAAAGGGATGGCCAGAGTGGCACTGGCGATCAGATGGCTGTAGAAAGAGGGAACCATATGGCGGAAGATAATATCCTGCCAGGGCGCGCCGGCCACCAGAGCCGCGGTGACGAAATCTTCCTCGCGCATAGCCAGAAAGCGCCCCCGCACCACCCGGGCCAGATCGGTCCAGGCAAAGAGAGAGACAATAATTGTGATGGCGAAATAGAGTTGCAGGATCGACCAGTCCGCGGGCAGGGCCGCGGCCAGCCCCATCCACAGCGGGATGGTCGGCACAGAGCGGATGATCTCAATCGTGCGTTGAATTATATTGTCCAGCACCCCGCCGAAGAAGCCAGAGATGCCGCCCAGGGTTATGCCCAGGGCCAAACTCATTGTCACACCGATCAGCCCAATCGTCATTGACGAGCGGGTTCCGTAGATGATGCGGGAGTAGAGGTCACGCCCCTGTACATCCGTGCCCAGCAGGAAGATGTATTCTTCGGATTTGTACTTTTCCGGTTCGTTCACGCCCAGAATGTGGCGGTTGGAAGGGATCAGCCCCAGGAATTTGTATTCAAAACCCTCGGCGAAGAGACGCACGCCCACTTTTTGGGTGCAGTCGGCCTCATAGGTCTTTTGGAGGGTGTAGAGGTCGCGCTTGCCCTCCACCGCGCAGACGTAGGGGGAAAAGCTGCCTTCGTCGAAGAGGTGGATGGGCTGGGGCGGCACGACAGCTCTGGCCGAGCGGCCTGCGGTGGGGTCGCTGACCGCCAGAAATTCTCCCCCCAGCGCGGCCAGATAGAAACAGATGACGACGATCAATCCGGCCAGAGCTACCCGGTGGCGCTTGAATCGCCACCAGATGAGCTGCCGCTGGGAAGCGACGCTGACCCGATCTTCCACCAATTTGACTTCCAGATTTACACTTGGGATTTCTTGACTCATAGAAACAGCCTGTGGGAGATGAGGATTGAATTATTCCAAGCGCACCCGGGGATCCACAATCCCCAGTAGAATATCCGACAGCAGCGTGCCCACGACGGTCATCACACCGATCATCAGAATAATCGCCCCGGCCAGAAACATATCCTGGGAGAGCAGGGAGCGCAGAAGGACGGGGCCGAGGGTGGGCAAGCTGAGGACGACGGAGACAATTACACTGCCGGAGACCAAAAATGGGAAAATGTAGGCGGTAAGGCTGATGATAGGATTGAAGGCCAGCCGCACGGGGTATTTCAGTATCAGTTGCCATTCGGTCATCCCTTTGGCCCTGGCCGTGACCACATAGGGTTTGCGCAGCTCGTCCAGCAGGTTGGCCCGGGTAATGCGGATCAGCGAGGCTGTGCCCGCGGTGCCCAGCACAATAATCGGGATAATCATATGCTGCAGCAGGTCCAACGCCCGCCCCCCACTCCAGGGCGCGGCCGCGTATTCCTGGCTGAAGAGGCCGCCAATGCTGAATCCCCACCAGTCCCAGGCCACGTACATCAGCACCAGTGCCAGGAGAAAATCGGGCACAGCGAGTCCTATGAAGCCCAGAAAAGTGGCGATGTAATCCTGCACGGAATATTGGCGCACCGCAGAAAAGATACCGATGGGGATAGCGGTGATCCAGACGAAGACGACGCTGCCCAGGGCCAGAATCATCGTCAGCAGCATCCGTTCGCCGATCACTTCGGTTACGGGGATTCTGTATTGGAAGGAGAGACCCAAATTGCCCTGGGAAATCTGATGCATCCATTTGGCGTATTGGACGTAGGGCGGCTGGCCCAGGCCGAAGTAGGCGCGCAGGGTCTCGGCCTCCTCCGCCGACACCTCGTCGCCCTGGGCTTCCAGCGCGGCAATATACGAAGTCACATAATCGCCCGGGGGCAACTGGATGATCAGAAACGAGAGGACCGAGACCGCAAAGATCGTCACCAGCCCATAAGTGATTCGTCGAACGAGATAGCCAAGCATAGGTAGTCCTGGGAACTGGGGTACAGGGGAACGGGGACAGGAGACTGGGGACAGGAGACCGGGGACTGGGAATCGATCCACCCAATCCCCAGTCTCCAATCCCTAATCCCTAATCCTGAATCTGGAAGAACTGCTCCGGCAGACCGTTGCCCGGTGTCATGGCGTAGACCACCCATTCCATCGGCTTCGGCACATTGCGCACATTGTTTTTGATGATCGTCGTGTAGACCGGCACATCCACGACAATGCCCAGGCGGGCCTGGTTGTCGCACATAATCTCTGTGCCTTCGATGAACAGTTGCTGGCGCTTGGCTGGGTCCGGCTCCTGGAGCGCGGCCCAGTGCTTGGCAACCATATCTTTGATCCACTGGGGACCGTCATATTCAGCGGGGTCCGGGTTGACATTGGCAGCCCAGATGGCCGCGATGGGCGCCCAACGGTCGCTGGGAAGCAGGCGGGCCGTGACTGCGGGGTTCCATTCGCCCGTCTCGAACATACTCATCATCGGTTGGTTGGCCTGAGAGCGCTCAACCCACAGGCTGCGTTCCACAGGATTGACCTGAAGATGAATACCGATCTCTTCCTGCCACATCTGGGCCACCCGCTCGCCGATGCTGGGATAGTCCAGGAAGGCACCGCTCACCGCGTCCATACGCAGGGTCAGCCGTTTGCCGCTGGGCAGCAGGCGGAAGCCCTCGCTGTCCTTCTTGTCCAACCCGATAGAGTCCAGAATTTCGTTGGCCTGGGCTGGGTCAAAGCCACCAAATTCGTCGTCCCAGCGGCTGCTGTTGAAGTAGGGCGGCGTATTTTGGGGACAGAAGCTGGCCTCTTTGCCCACGCCCAGGAAGAAGGTTTCGTTGATCTCGCTGCGTTCAATCGCCAGGGAGAGCGCTTTGCGGAAGTCAAGGCTATCGACGGTGTAAGCGGTAATCTCCGGGTCTTCTTTCCAGTCCTGGTTGAAGGCAATCTTCACCGGATGGCGGGTGCTGCTCGTCCAGAAGTCGACGAAGTATTCGCCCTGGGCCTCGTTTTCGCGGATCACCGGCAGTTTGGAGAAGTCGATATGCCGCCCCTGAATCGTATAGTTGCCGGCAATGGCGCGCAGGTTCAATACTTCCAGTTCCTCGACCAGTTCCAGGGAGATGCGGTCGAAGTAGGGGAGCTGATTGCCTGCGGTGTCCACGCCCATAAAGTAGGGGTTGCGTTCCAGGACATACTCCTGGGTAGCGATGGTTGTGATGGGTTTCCAGGGGGTGGTGACAGGCAGTTCCGGGTTCATCGCCGAGTCATTTTTGGCCAGGAAGTGGAGATGCCAGCTTTCAAAACCTGCCGCCTTGGCCAGTTCAGTCGCTTTTTCTTCGCCCACAAAGTCTGGGTGGAACTGCTCCAGATAATGGGCGGGCGCTACCAAGCCCAGACCACTGCGTCCTCGCTCGAAGTGGCCGGCCACTGTGGCCGTGGACATATTGTCCACCCAGGCGGGGAAGGATTGGGCGAATGTGATGGTAAAGGTGAAGTCGTCCACCGTTGCCAACACAGCAAGCGAGCCACCCCAGTTCATCCACCAGGGGATGGTGGGTCGGATCAGTTCGTTGGTCAGCATGTGATCATACCAGAACTGGTAGTCCTTGGCCGTATAGGGTTCGCCGTCTGACCACTTCATGCCCCGACGCAGATGGAAGGTCCAGACAGTGGCGTCGGCGTTGGCTTCCCAGGCTTTCAGGATGCGGGGGCGCAGTTCGCTGGCTCCGGTGTTCCAGAAGATGCTGTAGTCGTTGACCCAGCGCTCCACATTCGGGCGGTCGCCCGGCCCGGTGAAGGCCCGGCGCAGGGTTCCGCTGTACTGACCGATCATCTCTGTCGGCGCGATGACCAGGGGTTCCAGGGGCAGGCGTTCTTCTACCGGGGGCAGGGTGCCCGCGGCTACCATCGCCGCCAGCATTGGGGCTTCCTGGAAGGAAGTGGGCATCTCGCTGGAGACTTCCGGCCAGCAGGGAGTGGCCCAGGTGCAGTTTTCGCGCTGGGCCTGGTATTCGTCCGCGCTCACGGCTACATTCGCAGATGCAGGGGCGGCGGCGGCAGGGGCGGCGGGTGCGGCTGCGGCTGGTTCTGCCGCGGCGGGGGCGGCTTCCTGAGCTGGGGCAGCCGGTGCACCGCCGCCACAGGCAGAGATCACAAAGGCTGCGATCAGCAGAGCGATCACCGATAAACGGAACGGATGCAACACGGAAGTTCTTCTTGCCATGACATTCCTCCTCTGGATATGTTTGAAAAGTAGGTCGAAGCAAAACCTGCGAGGAGCCGTAGTATAACAATATCCAAGAGAACGGGCAACCCGCGTTTTTTTGCCCCTGCCTCACCGCTAACGCGGTTATAATGAGGGGCATATCGGTTGCAAACGTGCAAATGGGCGGTTTTGGGGCAGGGGAAGGGTCGAAAGAGGGTACTGTTGCGGTTTAGGGGGCAGGCTGAACCCGACAAAGGCTGTTGGTACTATCCTGTTTGGAACCAAAGGGATGCGTTTCTTTCCACTTGGCTTATAATGCTGGAAAAATGACTAACAATCTGAGAGATGAATCCCTAAACACCTGAAGAATTACGTTCTGTTTTCATTTTCACGGGGGATACAATGACCGAAAAACGCAGCCTGGCCTGGTGGCAGAAACCGCTCTTTGCCTTTGCGGGCAGCAAAGCCGGCGGCTGGTATTTTTTGACTATCGCGCCCAGAATCGATCCCCTGCTGCTGCGGCTGAGTCGAGGGCGCTGGAGCAGCGGCTTGGGTCAGCCCGTGGGAATTCTGAAGATCCGCGGGGCCAAGAGCGGGCTGATCCGGGAGACGACCCTGCTCTGCACGCCGGACGGGGAGAATTTTATCGTTGTGGCTTCCCGTGCCGGCAACCTGAAACACCCGGCCTGGTACTACAACCTGCGCGCCAACCCGGAGATTCGCCTGCTGATCCACGGCCAGGAGAGCGGCTACATTGCCCGCGAAACTTCCGGCGCGGAGCGGGACGAACTCTGGCGCAAAGCCGTCTGGTTCTATCCCGGCTACGCGGCGTATAAAGAGCGGGCCGGGGCTCGGGTGATTCCGGTCTTTCTGTTGCGGCCCAATAGGGATGACAAGGTGACAGGGTGAGAAACTATCGCCTTGTCACCCTGTCACCTTGTTATTTCTTAACGCCGGGGTGGCCTGATCCCCGTCGCGGCGGCTGCGCCGATTGACCGTCTCATCGCTCGGCGTTTGGTCATTTTACCCTAAAAAAATGACCGAACGCCGAGTTACTTATCCGACAGAGAAAGCCCCGCCGACTTCTGCTGCCAGTAGTCCCGGGTTTTGGTCGATGTGCTGTAGGCGCAGTGGGTCACGCCTTCCAGGTATTCAGTGGACACTGAGAATCCCAGGGCAGAGATAGTCTGTACACTGATCAGCGCTTCGTCGTGAAGGAAGTCTTGTGTGCCAATTGTGTACTGAAATTCCGAACGGCGCACAATCTCCGGGTTCTGGCTCAATGTCTGTAATTTTGTGTAACGGCTCCCCGATCCTGAGTTAATCCCGCTGGCCCCACAGTTCAAAATCGTAAATGCCGGATACTCCCCGCCCCGGTTGGGAAACCAGTAGGCGTCGTAGAACCAGGCGCCGCCGGACGCACCGCTGCCAAATACCACATCCCGGCAGACGTTATACTGGGCGAACATTGCATCCAACACATCCGCGATCAGTTGCAGATTGGCGTCGGCTTCGGGCGAGGGGATGCCGCTGGGTCCGTGCCAGGGATGATAGCCTTCCGACGCCGCCGGGGCCTGGGGTGCCACATAAATCCAACCATTCTGCCGGATAAATGTGTTCACCACATTATTTGTATTGGCGTGGAATTGGTAATTGCCCCCGTCCCCGTGCAGATAGTAGGCCAGAAAAGTGGGTGTGGCCGGGTCATAGCCTTCGCCCACAATAATTGTGGCGGGGCGTCCAGCCAATGTCACGTCGTGGGTTCCCGCCGCCAATCCACCCGAACCGCCGGTAGGGTTGCAACGCAGTTGGTTGGAGTCCGGCGTGGCTGTGGGCGTCGGAGAAACTGTAGGGGTTGGAGTGGGCGTGGGCGTGGACTGGCTCTGGTGGACCACCGGCAGAAAGAGAGATAGGGGCGTTGCACTTGCTTGGGGCAAGGGGGCGGCCTGGGCCAGGCCAGCCGCCTGGGTGCGGCTCGGTTGTCGCCAGGTATAGAGTCCCGATAGTAGGACGAGGAAACCAATTGTCAATAGCGCCGCGCAGAGCGAGCGACGGTCGATGCAATTCTTCACCATCTGTGCCCTTTTATAAATTGTAAGAATATCGTTGTGGTGGGCGGTCGGTAGTCCACCGTCGGTGGTCTACTGTTTGTGTCTATCTGCGCCGCTGTCCGCGGCGCAGTAGTGCGGGTGGAAGCTGCAAAATCGCTACTTCGGCCAAATCCGTATAGCCAATCCGCCGGTAGAGGACGTGGGCCATTTCCGTCGCCAGTAAGAGGCTCTGGTCAACGCCCGCCTGCCTGTTCGTAAGCAACAGTCTGCTCATCAGCGCCCAGGCGTGCCCCCGTTTGCGGAAAGCCGGCGCAGTGTAGACGTGAGAAACCCAGGCAATTGCCTCATCGTAGCGGGCGCTGCGTCCATAAGCTGTCGGTTGATCTTCGGCAAGACAATAATAGTGCGTCAGGGCAGGATCGCGCAATTCCTCCATTGGGATCGGCTCCAGGCCGTCGATGGCGCTGAGCAAAAGTGCATCCCTGGCATCGGTGGCCGGGCGCACCATCACATCTTCCGCTCTTTCTGCCATCACCGGCTGCCACTCAGCCAGATTGCACCCCATCAGCCATTGGCTTTCCACCAGCCGAAAACCGGCCCGCACAAAAGCTTGCCGGCGTTCCAGCGGCGCGTCCACCACAAAAAGCAGATTGTCCCGTTCTGGGCTGTAATTGCGCAGGGCCAGCAGCGCGGCGGCAGGTGAAGAGTCCGCGGCAAAGAAGCGGTCCACCGCCACAGACTGGCCGTCCCGTATCCCCTCGGCGTGGACGCAGAACAGCGGGCCGACCGGGCCGATACTACCCTGGCGGCGTTGGCGCTCGGTCAACAGATGGGTGTGGGCGAGGAATTCGTGTAGTGAAGGTGAGTCGTACATAGGAGTTTTTCCCTGGAGATCGCTGTCTGCTTTCTCGTTTCACGTTGCTGCTGATGGGTGAATTATCAGATCGTAGCTGTCGGCTTGCTGGTACGACGCACCAGCGCGGTTACACCTGGCCGTCAGTATAGGGATTTTGGCGGGGTTGGCAAGTCGGCGGAAAGGTGTCCCGATTGGATGTTTGCCACATTGATACGCGTATGGCACCTAAACAGTTTGAATAACCCATCATCTCCGCTAAGAATCGGCACATCCCGTGTGGAAGTTGTCGGGGATAGCTACGATTCCTTCGCCATCAGCCATAATCCTGTCGAGGATGAAACTTCTGTGCTGGCATTTACAGGAACGGTGAGCGTCACCCTCGCAGGCAGCAACCAGCCGGCGTTCGCGCTGGGTCCGGCCCAGTCGGTGATCGTCGCTGGCGACGGGGCCGGCCCTATCCGCGCCCTGCCCCAACTCTTTCTGCCGACCGTGCGTCGCTGAACGTGACACGCCGCGTCCGACGGCTTCGCTCCCCCACCGCCCCCATTCCGTTGTAGGATCGGTCGCGTCGGTGGGGTTGGCGGTAGTCGTGCCATTGGCTCTGCGTTCCATCCGCGGGGGGGTGAGGGAACACGCCCGATTCCGGGAATCGCCCGGCAGCAGTCGGCAGGCCGGAGATCAGGTGGGCGATTCCCGGAATCAGCTCGAACGCTAAGGGCTTGTCAAAGAATAACTTCCCGTTTTGGTGCGTCGCACTGTCCAGATGAGATTGCGGACTAGAGTCATTTCGTGGACAGTGCGACGCATCGGATGGAACTTATTTCTTGACGAGTCCTAATCCCCCGCTTGACAGATTCCCCGCTTCCACGCACACTTCCACAGTACGTATGCAAACGACAGCCAAAACTCATACACAACGGGGAAAACCTATGAGATCACTGGACAACCGGGTCGCCATTGTCACCGGCGGCGCGCAGGGAATCGGCGGGGCTACGGCGCGCAAACTGGCATCGGACGGGGCACGGGTGCTGATTGCGGATGTGGATATGGCCGCGGCCGTGCAGAATGCCGAGCGCATTCAAAACGCGGGAGGCACGGCGGAGGTGCTGGAAGTGGACATCACCCGTTCCGAGCAGATCAGCGGGATGATCGAGCGGGCGGTGGAACTGTGGGGGCGGCTGGACATTCTGGTCAACAACGCCTGGAGCCGCCGGGAGCAGGACGGCAGCGCGCTCACACTGAGCGAAGCCGCCTGGGATCACGCGATGAGTCTGGTCCTGAAGTCGGTCTTTCTGGGGGCAAAGTATGCCGCGCCCCATATGCAAAAGCAGGGGGGCGGCGCGATTGTGAGCATCTCCTCGGCCCACGGGCTGATGGTGGCCCAGGGCAAAATGGCCTACGAAGTCAACAAAGCCGGGGTCATCGCTCTCACCCGGCAGATGGCGACGGATTTAGGGCCGATGGGGATTCGGGTCAACGCCATCTGCCCCGGCCACATCGTCACCGAGCATATGCAGGCCCGTTTCTGGGATCACAACCCGACGATGCGCCCCTTCTTCGAAGCCCAATACCCTATGCGGCGCACAGGCACGCCCGACGACATCGCGGCCGCGGTCCACTTTCTGTGTACGGATGCGGCCTCTTTCATCACCGGCGTGGCCCTGCCCGTGGACGGTGGGCTGACGATTCAGTTGCAGGAGGATTTGGGGCTGAGTCTGGCCCGGCTGGTGCGGGCACACCCGGAGATTCAGTTGCCAGAGTAGAAAGAGATAGGGTGACAGGGTGACAGGGTGACAAGGTGAGGAGTGATGACCTCGCCCTGTCACCTTATCACCCTGTCACCTTGTCATCCCCTCCCCAGCCGCCAGACCCCGTTGTCCACACTCTCGACTTTGCCGCTGGCCGCCGAACGCAGCCCCGCATCCAGAATCGCCATTACCTCCAAATTGAAGTCCAAATCCAACATCGGGTGCAGGGCGTCGCCCGTGTCCAGATGGTGGATCATCTCCTCGGCGATGTTCGTGCGCCCGGCTGCCAGATCATCCGCTTCGTAGACGGTCGTCTGGCCCGCGCCCCGCTCCACACGCACAGTGGCCGTCGTCCCCTTCTTCTCCACCAGCAGCGTGCCTGTCGTGCCATAGACAATGGGGCCTGGGGTGACGCCGTGATCCAGCGTCGTCCACGAGCCTTCGCAGATGGTGTAGGCGCTGGGGAAACGGACGAGCATCGCGGCGTTGTCCTCGGCGTCGCCCCAGGCGCTGTCCAGGTTGGCGCGCAGACCGATGACGGAGGTGGCCTGCTCCCCCACCAGCCAGCGGGAGATGAGCGAGCCGTAGCAGCAGTAATCGAGCATTGCGCCACCACCCGCCGCGGCCTGATGCCACCAGGTGGTCCCCCGCACAGTGCCGCTGAGCAGCGCGGATTCGTTGACAACCCCCGGATGGCGCACCCCCGGTCCCAGCGGTCCCGTATGGCCGCCCCGCCATTTGACCTGCAAGACCCGGCCAATCTCACCTGCTTCAATCAGCGTTTTGGCTTTGCGGTCGATGGCGGACCAGGCCGTGGGCCAGTTGACGATCATCAGCGTATCCGCGGCTCTGGCCGCGCGGGCCATACGCAGCCCCTCGGCCAGAGAGGCAGCCATCGGCTTTTCCACTACCATATGCACACCCGCGGCCGCGCACGCCTCGGCCACGTCCCCGTGCTGGTTGTTCTCGGCACAGCAGATGATTACGTCGAACTGCTCCTGGGCCAGCATCTCCCGGTAGTCGTCGTAGAGTTTGGGCAGGCCAATCTTTTCCACCGCGTTGGCCGCGTTCCATTTGCGGGTAGAGCGGGCTTCGCCGGTATCGGGGCGGATGGGCAGAGTGTCCGCGCCGGCCACGAGGACGCTCTGGGGATGGGCGGCGAACTGGGCCAGCAGGCTGTTGATGTGCATATGGGCGAAACCGATGACGCCGATGCGATAGGTGTTGGACATAGGATGCTCCTGTGGAATGGAAATGTGGAAAGCAGGAAAGGAGAGAGCGAATCCGCAGGCGAAAGCTGCGTGTTGAAACCTGAAACGTGAAAGTATTCGACCTGAATTCACGTTTCAGATGGTCGTGTGAGTAACGATACACCAGATATGCAGAAAGGAAAAGTGGGAGTCGGGAAAGAGGCGGGGGGTGTCGATCCCATAGGCAGCAAATGTGATCAGCCCGACGCAGAAGAGCCAGAGGAAAAAGGGGTTCGGATCGCCGCCCAGTAGACTATCGAGCAGAAAATAGAGAAGCGCTGCCAACATCAGGCCGCCTGCCAATTGGGGCAGAGAATCGATATAGTCACGCATGGCTGCCGTCTCCAAATGTTTGCCCGCCAACAAACTTTGCCGTATGATAACAAAGAATCGGCATACCCACCACTTCCTCTACAGGCAACCAAATGACCCTCACCCCCGGACTGACTGGCGAAGCATCTACAACCGTTGACCACACAAACACAGCCGCCGCTCTGGGCAGCGGGCTGGTCCCGGTCTACGGCACGCCCGCGCTGATTGCCCTGTTGGAATTGGCCGCGGTCCACGCGGTAGCGGATTACCTGCCGCCCGGTGCTACCTCTGTGGGAACCCATCTGGACGTGCGCCACCTGGCCGCCACGCCCATCGGTATGCGTGTGCGCGCCCAAGCCACTCTGACAGAAGTTGGCGGCCGGCGATTGACTTTTGCCGTGGAAGCCCACGACGAAGTGGAAAAAGTGGGCGAAGGATTGCACACCCGCGTCGTTGTGGATGTGGAGCGCTTCGTACAGCGAGTTGAGGCAAAAAAGAGACGTGAAACGTAAGAGCGGACGACGCTTCTCACGTTTCACGTCTCTTTTTTCACCTCTTACGGAATCCGCACCACATCCCCCGGCGCAAGCTCACGACCGGAGAAGTCCAGATTGGCCGCTTTAAGCGCCTCTTCCGTGACACCCGCCCGCCCGGCCACGGTGGCCCAGGTATCACCTGTCTGGACAGTGTAGCTGCCATCGGTAATCGCCTCGGGTTTGTCGTCCGGCACAGTCTTGATTTCGATGGGTGGGGGCGGCGAGCCGTGGGCCGGAATAATCATCTCGTCTGCCGGGCGGATATTCTGCCCGCGCAGCGCCCAAAGCTCCGGGTTGGCAGAGCGTAGCTTCTCAAAATCCATCCCATAGCGGCTGGCGATATTAAACCAGTTGTCCCCAGGCCGTACAGAATAGATGACTGCATTCGCCGGGGGGTTGCTCACCCGGAAAGGCTCGCCACCCGCGGCGGCGGTGGGCAATGTGCCCGGTACAGCCGGGGGCGCAACCGGCGTGGAGGTGGCATCGGGAGCCGGGACAACGGCCGGCTGTGAAGTGGCCGCCGGGATAGGGGCGACCGATGCTGGGGCCGGGGTCGGTGTAGCCACAGATTGCGCCACCGCAACCGCTGCCTCTTTTGCTGCGGCCGGGGCAGGATTGACCACTTGCATCATATCCCCCGGTTGAATGACCGCTCCCCGTCTGCGCCACAATCCCAGATTGTCCAGGCGCAAATCCCAATAGGTCACCCCAAAACGGTCAGCAATGGCGTACCAGGAATCCCCGGGCTGGACGGTGACCTCGACCGTCGGGCGCTGGTCCGCCGCGGTCAGGCCAGGGATCGCCATCTCATCCCCAGGCCGGATGATCTCGCCGCGCAGGGTCCACAATTCAGGATTGGCCGCCCGCAGATCGTTATAGCTCACGCCAAATTTACGTGCGATGAGAATCCAATATTCCCCCAGACGAACGGTATAGACAAACGCGTCGGGATCATTTACGGCAAAGGCGCGGACAACGGGTAGAGAGAAGCCTCGGCCAGCCGTTGTCTGTTCCTGGGCCTGGATGCCCGGAGAGAACAGGGACAACACAAGTGCCAGAAAAACTCCCAAAAAAACAGAAACCCCCAGAGACGGTAACTGCTCACCCCCTCTCAACCTCTCCCACAGTGGGGGAGGAGTCGATCCACTTCCCTCCCTGCAATGGGGAGGGGCAGGGTGGGGTGGCTGAACAGTTACCAGAGACGAGGGTCTGGGCTGTCTTCGGATCGTTTTCGTTACACCGGGGAATATGTTCATCGCCGCCTCTGAAAGTGTATAGGATGGAAATATCGTCAATTCGCTGGGGTTGTTGCGCCTTATGGCGTGATGGATACCAGTGTACCGGATTGGGCCAGAAAGGGCAACCCGAATTTTGCCTTATTTTCAGACGGTTGGGATGAGCTTCAGGAGGTGCTATACTGTGACGCAGGATGTGTGTACCGGAATGTAGTGCATAAGGTGGCGAAGCCACGATTTGCGTGGGGAAACGGGAAGACGTGAAGACGTGAAGACGTGAGATCACGTGACGATACCTCACGTTTCACGTTTCACCTTTCACCTTTCAACTGGTTGGCCGACCGCCTGACGCTTGTGCGTTCGTTCCTCGCTGGTACGGAATACGTAGTTTCTTCCATCCAACCCATCGTGCAAACGGGGTAGATACCCTCGGCTGAAAAAGGAATCAGGCAAAATGGCTCTTTCGCGTGTTACACCCATTTTACGCAGTTTTGACGAAGCCAAAGCCAGAGAGTTCTATATCGAATTTCTCGGCTTTCAGGTCGATTTTGAGCATCGCTTTGAGGCGAATTTCCCACTCTATATGGGCATTTCAAAGGACGATTGTGTGCTGCATATCACCGAGCATCACGGGGATTGCAGCCCCGGCAGTGCCATCCGCATCGCCACGACGGGCCTGGCTGCCTATCACCAGACTTTGGCGGACAAGGAGTACAAATATGCCCGGCCAGGTTTGAAGAAACAGCCCTGGGGGACTCTCGAAATGACCATCACCGATCCCTTTGGCAATCGGCTCACCTTTGCGGAAGAAATCAAACAGTAAAGGCAAAAACCGTGCAAGCAGTTCACTCACAAACTCTCGGCGTGATCTCGCCCCGGTCGGTTCAGGAAAACTTCATCGCTTATTTTCGCATCTTTGCCGGTCTCCCCCACATTCACTTTGTGGAAGAAGCCAGCGGCGCGTGGATAGTAAGCCAGGGGGCGCCAGGCAGTCAGGTAATCAAGACAAATTTTGCCCCGGCTTCGGCAGCCGAACAGATCGACGAAACCCTGCGCCGGGTGGGCCAGTGTACGGATACTATCGACTGGATGGTCTGGTCGGACGACCAGCCTGCGAATCTGGGCGAGTTACTGGCGAAGGCGGGCGCGGCCAGCCGGGAGTGGATGCTCTATGGCAAAATTGGCGGTGAGCCGGGCACGTGGCTGGTCATCGATCTGGAGAGTCTGGCCGAGCGCGTGCCTGTGGCCGATGACTTCCACGTGGAGCAGGTGCGGGATGCTGAACAATTCGAAGTGTGGGTGGATATCAACGCCAGAGGTTTTGGCAGCACTGATTACAGCGCATTCCGCGCCGCCTACCTGCGCCACGGCTTTGGGGACAACGCCCAGGCCATCCACTTCGTCGGCTACCTGCTCGACCAGCCGGTGACATCTTCTACGCTGCTGATCGCCGGGGGCAATGCCAGCGCCTATAACATCTCCACACCGATGGAGCTACGCGGCCAGGGCTACGGCAGCGCCGTCACCCACGCCACACTGCTGGCGGCGCGGCAACAGGGCTTTTCTCATTCGTGGATTTGGTCATCGCTGTTGGGAAAAAGCGTCTACCAGAAACTCGGCTTTGTCATCACCGACTTCGGCATCCGCGAATACCAGTGGAAGAAGAGGGGGTAGGGGATCGGGGATCGGATACTGGAGTGTCAAGTCTCCAGTCCCCAGTCCCCAATCCCCTACTTCTCGTGATAGCGCAGGTAGAATTCGCGCAGGGGGTCGTCTGGCCCCAGGAGAAACTGGGCTGGCGCACCCATTGGAAAGCCCCCCCGATCCAGCAGTTGGATTTCCCAGAGACCCGCGGGCTTCTCAAAGAAGGCCGCGCCCAGATTGGCGAAACGGGTGTAGGGGCTGGGGCCGGGGCGGGTCTCGCCGGGCAGCCCGTCGGTGGAGCGGGCCAGGACGGTCAGGGGTACCCCATCTTTGCTGACGCGAATGGTATAGCCGCCCAGGGCATAGGCTTCGCCGCTGTAGGCATAGACGTAGACCCGCACCTCATCCACCCCCGGCAGTTGGGTGGGGAACTGCTCCGCCATCTCCAACACAAAGGCGTAGTCCGGTGTGGCCGTCGGCGTCAGCGTTGGGCTAGGGGTAGCAGTAGGGGTAACGGTGGGGGTCGGCGTGGACGTCTCCGTCGGGGTCGGCGTCTCTGTCGGCGCGGGCGTGTCGGTGGGGGGGATAGGCGTGGCCGTGGCCGTAGGCGGCTCTGGTGTAAAGGTGGCGGTGGGTGGAAGCGGCGTATCTGCGGGCGCGGCGGGTTGACCGGCAGGCTGTACCGCCACCGGCTGCTGACCGATCGGCGTCGGCGTGTAGGTGGGGATAGGGGTGCGGGTTGGGGTTGGTTCTTCCCGTCCGCCACAGCCAGCCACCAACAACACGACCAGCAACAATAATAGCCAGCCCAAACGATTTACACACTTCACGCGGTCGCCTCCTGCAGAAGTAGAGTTCTCAATCCAATGGCAGCAATCCCGCCGCTTTGAGCAGCGCAGCGTATTGCTCGGTGCGCGCCTCTGCCGCCTCGGCCCGTTGACGTTCGGCGCGGACCAGAGGCGCGATAAAATTACCGTAGACCGGGTCCGCCACCATCTGCGCGGGGCCGGGTTTGTCGTACAGATCAGCCACACGAAATTGAAAGCCGGGCAATACTTGCGAACGCACAATGCCATCAACCCGGGGCAACGGCGCATAGACGCCGCGCCGGACCAGCCCATAGAATTGGGTCTCAATGCCGCGCTCGTCCAGGAGATAGTATTCCTGAACCCCGGCTGTGGCGTATTCTTCCCGTTTGATCAGGGCGTCGCGGTCAATCTCCGTCTGGTTGCCGTCCGAAAGCGATTCGATGCAAATGTCAAAGATGCCGCCATAGCTGCTGTCGTGATCGCCGAGCGGAATGGGGTTGCTGTTCAGCACAACGCCCAAGTCAGGTCTGCGAATGGTGGTTTTGGTCGGCAGGGCCATCCGGAAGCCCATCTTAAGCCCGATGATTCTGGCAATCGGCTCGACCTGCAAAAACTTGTTTAGCGCATTCAGAAACCAGACATACATCATATACTTGGCGTAGTCTGTCGGCGGAATTTCCTCCAGTTGACCGTTGTTCCATTCGTAACCAATGTCGGGAAAGCTGTAATACTTTTCCCAGTAGAGCGCCTCGGGGACGAAGTTAATGAACCCCTCTGGGCGCGGGGTACGGCTTGCGTTTGTCGCCATCGTCTCTGTTGCTAAATGTTGTTGTGTCATAGCCGCCTCCTGTCAGACCCGGCTACAGGGGTTTCGGTGGGCAAGAAATCTGAACAACGATAATCAATCCGATGGCAGCAATCCTGCCGCCTTGAGCAGCGCAGCGTATTGTTCAGCGCGCTGGCGCTCCTGCTCGGTCTGCTGGCGCTCCTGTTCGATGCGCGCTTCTGCATTGTCAGCACGCTGGCGCTCCTGCTCGGTGTGCTGGCGTTCCTGTTCGATGCGCGCTTCTGCATCGTCAGCACGCTGACGCTCCTGCTCGGTGCGCTGACGTTCCTCCTCGGTGTACTGGCGTTCCTGCTCGATGCGCGCTTCTGCATCGTCAGCGCGCTGACGCTCCTCCTCGGCGTGCTGACGCTCCTCCTCGGCGCGCTGACGTTCGGCACGATAAAGCGGGGAGACAAAATCGTTGTAGACCGGGTCCTGCACCATCTGCACCGGTGTTGGTCTTTCATAGAGATCAGCCACGCGGAATTGAAAACCGGGCAACACCCGCGACCGCACGATGCCGTTGACCCGGGGCAGCGGCGCATAGACGCCGCGCCGAACCAGCCGGTAGAATTGGGTCTCGATACCGCGCTCGTCCAGGAGATAGTATTCCTGAACCCCGGCCGCGGCATACTCATCCCGTTTGGTGATGGCATCGCGGTCAATCTCGCTCTGGGCGCTGTCGGATATCGATTCAAGGCAAATGTCAAAGATGCCGTGATAGGTACGGTCATAATCGTGCAGAGGAGCTGGGTTGGTATCCAAAACCACGCCCAAATCTGGTTTGCGAATGGTAACTTTGGTTGGCAGCGTCAGTCGAAAACCCATTTCTAGCCCCATAATCCTGGCCAGCGGATGGACGTAGAGATAGTCCTGCAACAGATTGAAAAACCAGAGATACATCCTGAACTTGGCGTAGTCCGACAATGGAAGTTCCTCCAGTTGACCGTTGTTCCACTCGTAGTTGCCCAATAAAGTATCGTAGTATTTCTCCCAGTAGAGCGCCTCGGGCACATATTCAGTTGTCGCGTTGATACCGTTGGTATGGCTCCCGTTTGTCTCTATACTTTCTGCTTCGAGGATTGCTGAACGTTGCACCGTCATCGCCGCCTCCTGTCACTCTCGGCCTACCGCCAGTTCGTCTGATAATCTGCCAGAACAATAGCACATCAGCGAATGCAGGGCAAAGTGAATCATTGATGGCGGGATGATGGGATAATGGGGGAAAGCGCCCCTCAGCATCCCATTACCCCACCACCATTTATTCTACTGTTACACTCTTCGCCAGATTGCGCGGCTGGTCCACATCTGCTCCCCGGCTTACGGCGATTTCATAGGCCAACAGTTGCAGGGGAAGCGCGGCCAGCACAGGCGAGAGCACTTCGTGGCAATGGGGGATGGGCAACAGTTCGTCGGCCTTCTCGCTGATGAAGGTGTCGTCGGCGTGGGCCACGGCCAGCACAGCCCCCCGCCGGGCCTTCACCTGCTCCACCTGGCTGATCATCTTTTCGTATACACTGTCCTGGGGCACGACCACAACCGTGGGCATTGTGCTGTCGATGAGCGCAATCGGGCCGTGCTTCATCTCTCCCGCGGGGTAGCCCTCGGCGTGGATGTAGCTGATCTCCTTCAGCTTCAGCGCGCCCTCCCGTGCCGTGGGATAGTTGACCCCCCGGCCCAGGTAGAGGAAGTTATGGAAATGGCCGTAGCGTTTTGCCAATTCCGTATAACGCCCGGTCAGATGGGCATCTTCCAGCACCGCGCCCACCTGCCCCGGCAGGCTGGCCAGGGCTTGCGCCAGTTCCGCCGCTGCTGTTTCGTCGATTGTGCCCCGGCACTGGCCCAGATAGAAGCCCAGCAGCACCAGATCGACCAGAGAAGTGGTAAAGGCTTTGGTGCTGGCCACGCCGATCTCCGGCCCCGCGTGCATATAAATCACCCCGTCGCAGAGCCGGGCGGCCTGGCTGCCCATCGCGTTGACAATCGCCGCGGTGAACGCGCCCTGCTCCCGGGCCTCCTCCAGCGCGGCCAGGGTGTCCACCGTCTCCCCGCTCTGGGTGATAGCCAACACCATTTCGTCCGCCCCGATGACCGGCTGGCGGTAGCGGTATTCGCTGGCGTAGTCTACCTCCACCGAAAGCCGGGCCAGCCGCTCGATGACGTAGCGGCCAAACAGCCCGGAGTAGTAGCTGGTGCCACAGGCCACAATCGTCAGCTTGCGCAGGCTGCGGGCTGCCTCCGGCGTCAGATTCAGCCCCGGCAGCGCCACCCGGTTATGGACGAAATCGACCCGCTGGCTGAGGGTCTGGGCGATGGCCTGGGGCTGGTCGTAGATTTCTTTGTGCATAAAATGGCGAAACTGCCCCTTCTCCGCGGCGTCCGCGTCCCAGCCAATCTCAACCAACGGCAGGTCAACCGGCAGCCCGGCCAGGTCGGTCACTTCCACCCCGCCCCGACTGATGACCGCCATCTGGCGGTTCTCCAGAAAGTACACCCGGCGGGTGTATTGAAGGAGAGCAGGGATGTCGCTGGCGACGAACATTTCGTCGTCTCCCTGGCCGATGACGACACCCCCCGCATTGCCCAGACGCACCACTACCATCCGCTCCGGCTCGGCCCGGGAAAGCACGGCAATCGCGCTGGGTCCGGCCAGTTCTTGCACCGCGCAGCGCACGGCTGACAGCAGATTTCCCTCGCTGCCATTGGTATAGTGCTTATGCACCAGATGGGCGATCACTTCTGTGTCTGTGTCGCTTTTGAAAATATAGCCATCGGCCAGCAGCCCTCGACGCAGCTCCTGAAAATTCTCCACAATGCCGTTCTGCACGACCACCAGCTCCCCGTCCGGGCTGCTGTGGGGGTGGGCGTTGCGCTGGGAAGGGGGGCCGTGGGTGGCCCAGCGGGTGTGGCCGATGCCCAGATGACCGTTGACCGGCGCAGCGGCCAGCAGTTTTTCCAGACAGGCCAGCTTGCCCTCTTCCCGGCGCACGCTCAATTGTCCATTATTCCAGACAGCCAGACCAGCCGAGTCGTAGCCGCGATATTCCAGACGGCGCAGGCCATCCACAATCACGCCAGCCGCGTCCCGGGGCCCGATATAGCCAACGATTCCACACATTTGGGGTTTCTCCTTTGGTGACAGGCAATGGGAAAGGCGTATTGCGTATTGCATAAGGTGGCGCAGCCGCGATTTGCGTGCGGAAACGTGAAGACGTGAAACGTGAGGTGTCGTCATATGATTTCACGTTTCACGTTTCTCCGGTCTGGCCGAGGAACTAACCCATATGGGTTAGTTCCTCGCTGGTACGGAGTGGCGTACCAGCGCAAGATCGACCCTTCGACAGGCTCAGGAGACAGGACACCGCGTCGGGTGCGTTCGTTGCGGCCTCAGCCCCCGGAAATTACCGCGAATGGGAGGAGAACGCGAATCGTTGACGTCTACTTCGCTGATCCGGGGTATCCCAGAACAAGCGGGAGCGACCAGCTATTGGCATCATCCCCCTATTCGCGGTCATTCGCTCCGTGGCTACACTTCCTTACGCAACACGAAATACGCAATACATTTTCTGCCAATGCTTGCCGCTTCTCTCCCGACACTTACGCGTCGGTTTTGTACGGCTGCTTGTGCTTGTCAAAGGAGGGAATACAACCGAACCGCCGTGGCTTGCAAGGGGGATAGAACGCGGATTCAGCGGAAAGGGCTGATCTACGCGGATAGTTTATCCGCGCAAATCTGTAGTTTCCGCGTACTCCGCGTTCCATTCTTCCATTGATTGTTTGGCTGGTTTCGGGTCAGGCCATTGGCGTGGCCTGGGGGCATCCGCTGATCTCTCGATTTTCCCGGAGTGGCTCCGGTTAGTCCGGCGTCGCCGCCGGAAACCCCTTCCTCGTCACCCGGTAGGAGGGGAATGGGGATAGGAGACTGGGGATTGGGGACTGGATACACCCGTTCACAATTTACCGTTCGCTATTCACCATTCACTATTCTGCCGGGCCTTGCGCTCTTCCCTCTACACTGTAGGCTATGCCATAAACATCCTCCTGTCGGAAATGGATAAGCCCGAAAGTTGTGGGCCAACAGCGCTTGTGGCAGCGCGGAAACACCATACACCAGATACAGCCTAGCCACAAGAAACGCCCTATGCAAACGCTCAATCGTCATTGATTCCGTAATGATAGCCTGCTATAATTTAGCAATGAAGTCAAAAACGCGGATATGACCGTCGAATCCGTGCTTTGGCCGTGGGGTCTGTGTACATCTTTTACATCGCATGAGGAGAAAATCAGAAATGGCAAAAATCGCTGCAATCGAGGGGATTGGAGACGTAACCGCAGAAAAGTTTGCCCTGGTAGGGATCACCACCACCGAAGCCCTGCTGGACGCTTGCGCTACAGCGGCAGGCCGCAAGGAACTGGCCGCCAAGACCGGTCTGGACGCATCCCAATTGCTCGGCTGGGCCAACCGGGCCGACCTCTTCCGCATCAAAGGCATTGGCACTCAATACTCCGACTTACTGGAGGCATCCGGTGTGGACACTGTGCCCGAGCTGGCCCAGCGCAACGCCGAGAACCTCCACGCCAAAATGACCGAAGTCAACGCAGCGAAAAAATTGGTGCGCCAGCTTCCCACCCTACGTCTTGTCCAGGGCTGGGTGGCCCAGGCCAAAGAATTGCCCCGGATGATTGGGTATTAGGGGACTCGAGATTGGGGATTGGGGATTGGAGACCGGCAGGTCAGCCGTTAGTCACCTTTTCCCTTTCCCCGCTATTTTGTCCCAACGCTCTACCGCTTCAACGCTTCCTCCAATACATCCATCCCCTTCTCCACCAACTCCATCCGCGCCTGATTGCCCATATGCCCTATGCGAAAGACCTTCCCGGCCAGGGGGCCGTAATTGCCGCCCGCCGCCATCCCTCTGGCGCGCAGGGCCGCGTCCAACCGGGGCCACTCCCAGCCGTCCGGGACGTGGGCTGCGCTGACCGTCGGGCTGGCGATCTCGGCGCGGCGGGGAAAGAGGGTCACGCCCATCCCGGCCAGGCGCTGACGACAGTAGGCGGCCACAGCTTCGTGCCGGGCGTAGACAGCCGCCAGCCCCTCGTCCAGCAACAGTTGACAGCCTGTATGCAGCGCGGCCAGCCCGTGCCAGTTGTGGGTATAGGGCAGATAGCGCCGGGCCGGGCCGTCCTGCCAGGGGGCCAACGCGTCGTAGCCTACATAGCCCACTTCGCTCACTGCTTCCCAGGCACGGGAGCTGACCGTCACCATCGACAGCGTGGGCAGCAGACTCAGCACCTTTTGACTGCCCAGCAGCCCCAAATCGATGGCCCACTCGTCCACCCGCACAGGCACGCCGCCTCCGCTCGCCACAAAATCCACATAAAAAAGTGCGTCCACCTCTCGGCTAATCGTCCCCAATTCGGCCAACGGCGTCAGCGTCCCGCTGGGCGTCTCGCAGTGGACAGCGGTGATCAGTTTTGGTTGAAAGCGCCGGGCCGCGGCCCGCACCCGCACCGGGTCCGGGATGTCGTCGTAGGCGCAGGCGACGGTCTCCACCACCGCGCCCAACTGGGCAGCCATCTCGCCGATGCCATAGCCGAAAAGCCCATTCGCCACGGCCAGCACCCGGTCGCCGGGACGCAGCACACTCTTCAGCGCTGCCCACAACGCCAGCATCCCCTCGCCGCTATGGATCGTCACGTCGTTCTGGGTGGCAAGAATCTGCTGCAATTGGCGCTCGCAGGCCGCATACAACTCAAAGAAATCGCCCTCCAAATCCGGGCTGCCGTAGTCGGTCAGATAGGCTTCGCGCACGGCCTGGGGCACAGAGACCGGGCCGGGGACGAGGGGGATGGGATAGGTGCGCATAGGGTGGCTCCTGGAATTGGGGACTGGGGACTGGGACGCAGATTGCGCAGAAACCACAGATTGCGCAGATTTATCCGGGTCAGTCTATCCTATCCGTGTCAATCTGTGTCCATATTTTCAGAACGTGCCTGTTGATCGGGCAGCAATTCCGCATTCCGACTTCAACATTCCGCATTGTAACACAGACCGCCCGCTCTGTTGACGATACACCCATCCCGGCTATAATAGGGCAATGATAACAACCGCCGCTGCCCCAACCGAAGCCACACCCCTGCCCGACGCTATCTGCGCCCGCAACAGCCTCTATCTCTCCGGCGCGTTTGGCGCGGGCAAGACCAGCGCAGCCCTGGCCCGTATCCGCTGGCTGCTGGGCCAGGAGCGTATCCGGGGCGACGACATTCTGGTGCTGGTTCCCCAGCGCAGCCTGGGCCGCCCCTACAGCGAAACACTGCGCGGGCCGGAGATTCCCCCCGGCCCGCCTGTGCGGGTGACAACCTACGCCGGTCTGGCTCGGGCCGCGGCGGAACTCTACTGGCCGCTGGTTGCGCCCCAGGCCGGTTTCCGCGATCCCGGCAAAGAGCCGACTTTCCTCAATCTGGAAACCTCCCAATACCACATGCAGCGCTTTGTGGCCGGGGCCTTCGAGCGGGGCGAATTCGACGCCATCCGCCTGGAACCGGGCCGGGTGGTCAGCCAGGTCTTGGACAATCTGAACAAAGCCAGCCTGCACGGCTTCTCCATCGAAGAAGCCTACCAGCGGCTGGAACTGAGCGTGCCCGCGGGGGAGCAGATGGCGGCCCGGCTCAATGTGCTGCACACCGCGGCCCGCATCAGCCGGGAATATCGGGCACACTGCCTGGCCGAGTCCCTGGTCGATTTCAGCCTGTGGATCGGCCTCTTCAACGAGCAGGTGTTGAACAACGAATGGAGCCGCATCCACCTCTTCCGCTCCCACCGCCATCTGGTGATGGACAATGCGGAGGAGGACACCTACGCATCCCACAATCTGGTGCGCCGCTGGCTGCCCCATCTGGAGAGCAGCCTGATTCTCAGCGACGACGACGGCGGCTACCGGGTCTTTCTGGGCGCGGCCCCGGAAAATGCGACGTCCCTGGCCGACGCCTGCGCCATCCGCCTGCGCCTGGGCCAACAGCACGTCACCCCGCCCGCTCTCGTGCGGATGGCCGGTCTGGTGGACCGGGCCATCCGCTCCCCCCGCCCCGATCCTTCTCCCTCCCCCACAGTGGGGGAGGGTCGGGGTGGGGGTTCTTCTCCCTCCCCTGTGGGGGGGGCGGGGCGGGGTGAGGGTTCTGGTCCCGCCCCTATGGTGTGGGAGGGGGGGGGGGCGGGTTCTGCTGCCTCGCCGCGG
>JAHDWH010000049.1 GCA_023384455.1 Caldilineaceae bacterium
CGCTTTGGTTTCGATACGGCGGGAAACTGCCCCCGCCTACTCAACCGGCGCTAGTGTGTAGGTGCGGTTTCTAACCGCACGTTTCGCCGTTGGGTTTGCTGTGCGGTTAGAAACCGCACCTACGAAAATTCAAATGATTGGCCTAACACCGGCACTTCCACACGACGGGAAACTGCCCCCGCCTACTCGACCGGCGCTAGTGTGTAGGTGCGGTTTCTAACCGCACGTTTCGCCGTTGGGTTTGCTGTGCGGTTAGAAACCGCACCTACGAAAATTCAAATGATTGGCCTAACACCGGCACTTCCACCGACCGGTGGCCCTGCTCCTGCAACTTCCCGGACAGGGTGAATTGCGCCTCTTTTTCGCCGTGGACGAGGAATGTCTTTTGCAGGCGTGCTTTGTCGAAATGGGCGGCCCATTCGAGCAGTTCGCTCTGGTCGGCGTGGGCGCTGTAGCCGTCGATGCGCTCCACCTGGGCCCGCACGGGGTACTCGTCCCCGTAGATTTTCACCTCTTTTTCTTCCTCCAAAATCCGCCGCCCCAGGGTATGCTCGGCCTGAAAGCTGACAAAGAGAATCGTATTTTCTTTGTGGGTGATATTGTTTTTCAGGTGATGGAGGATGCGCCCGCTCTCGGCCATACCGCTGGCGCTGATGATAATCGCCGGGTCGGTGAGGAAGTTAAGCTGTTTGCTGCGCCGCACATCCCGCACGTACTCGATGTGGGGGTAGTCGAAGGGATTGCGCCGCTTGCCTTCGGTCAAAAACTCCTGGACTTCGCTGTTCCAGGCTTCCGGGTGCATTCGGAAAACGTCCGTGGCGTTGACGGCCAGAGGGCTGTCCACAAAGACGGGCAATTCAGGAATGTCACCGGCCTCGTCCAGCACATTGAGCGAGTAGACCAATTCCTGGGTGCGCCCCACGGCAAAGGCGGGGATAATCACCTTCCCCCGCCGTTTGGCTGTGGCGCTGACCACCTCTTCCAGCCGCTTGCGGGCGTCGGCGTGGGAGCCGTGCAGCCGGTTGCCGTAGGTGCTTTCCATAATGAGAATGTCGGCGTCGGTCAGGGTATCCGGCGGGTAGAGGATCGCCAACTCCTCCCGGCCCAGATCGCCGCTGAAGACCAGCCGCCACTCTTTGCCTGTGCTGAATTCGTGGATTTCCAGCAGGACAAAGGCCGAGCCGAGGATGTGGCCGGCGTTGTAATAGGTCAGCTTCACCCCGTCGGCGATGGGCACCGGGCGCTGGACGCCCACACTGACAAAGAGGGGCAGCGCGCTGCGGGCATCTTCCTGGGTGTAGATAGGCTCGACCAGCGGCTCACCCCGCCGTTTGCGCCGTTTATTCAGGTATTGGATGTCAGTTTCCTGGATGTGGCCGCTGTCCAGGAGCATATAAGAGGAGAGGTTACGGGTGGCCGCGGTACACCAGACGTTGCCGTTGAAGCCCTGTTTGACCAGATTGGGCAGCTTGCCCGTGTGGTCGATGTGGGCGTGGCTGAGGACCACCGCGTCGATGCTTTTGGGGTCGAAGGGAAATTTTAGATTACGCGCATAGGTATCCGCCCGGCGGCCTTGAAAAAGGCCGCAATCGAGCAAAATGCGCTGGCCGTTGACCTCCAGCAGATGCATAGAGCCGGTGACTTCCTGGGCCGCGCCGTGAAATGTAAGTTTCATAGGATGTGCCTTTGCAATGAAAGGGAAGGGCTGTTGTCCCCATTATGGCGCAGAATGTGGGGCAAGGCAAAGGGATGATGCGATAATGGGGTGGTGGCGTGTCTAATAGTGAATGGTGAATAGCGAATAGCGAATTTTTAATGGGCTGACGTCGTACCCAGTCCCCGATCCCCAATCCCTTATGTTCCACAAATACCACGCGCTGGGCAACGATTATCTGATACTGGACCCGGCCCGACAGAGCGGGACGCTGACCCGCGGGTTAACGCCAGCCCAGGCCATCGCCCTCTGTGACCGTCAACGGGGGGTGGGCAGCGACGGGATCGTCTATGGGCCACTGCCCGCAGAAACCCGGCCCGGCCACTTTGCCTGTGAAATCTGGAACCCGGACGGCTCCCAGGCAGAGGTGAGCGGCAATGGCCTGCGTATCTTCGCCCGCTATCTGGTGGATGCCGGCTATGTCGCGCTGGAAAAGAGCGGCGCGTGCATTCTCCACAGCGGCGGACGGGAGATTGCGATTTTCTACGGCAGCACAGACGACGCGCCAATTCGGGTCGAATTGGGCCGGGCGTTCAGCGCGCCGGACGCCGGGCGCTTGCCCCCCGAACTGCTGGCGGCCCTCGGCCCGGCTACGCTTGTGAATGTGGGCAATCCCCACTGCGTCTTTTTCCCCGCGCTGCCCATCGACGAGAGCCTGGCCCGGCGCTGGGGTTCCCTGGTGGAGAACGCCCCCGCCTTTCCCCAGCGCACGAATGTTCAGTTTGTGCGGGTGATCGACGCCCACGCCATCGCCATCGAAATTTGGGAGAGAGGCGCGGGCTATACCCAGGCCAGCGGCAGCAGCAGTTGCGCGGCCGCGCTGGCCGCCGTCAGCCTGGAGCGCTGCGCGTCCCCTGTGACAGTACAGATGCCGGGCGGAGAGTTGACCGTCGATATGGAAAAGGTCAGTGAAAACGCAAGCGCTGGCTGGCGCGTCGCGCTCACCGGCCCAGTGACGCCGGTCTTTTGGGGGGAGTGGGCATCAGGTCCCCAGTCCCCTGTCCCCAGTCCCTAATCCCCAATTCCCAATCCCCAATCCTCTCAGAACATTCGTGCGAATTGCCTCTTGACATCGCACAGATGTTCGTGTATGATTTGGGATAGTTTGGGAAAACAAACGTTCTATTTGGGATAACACTTGGAAAAAGAGTCCCCGGAAAGAGGAAATGGAGCTATGAATCTGAATTTGTCCGAGCGCCAGAAGAATATCCTTCGCTATATCGCCGTCTTTGTGGCCGACCACGGCTACCCGCCCAGCATTCGGGAGATCGGCAAAGCCTGTGATATTTCCAGCACGTCGGTTGTAAAGTATAACCTGAACAAACTGGAGAGTGATGAACTCATCCTGCGCGATGCCGAGGTGAGCCGGGGGTTAAGTCTGAACTGGGCCAAACTGATTGGGGATGGCTTGACCACAGATTTGGGCCTCTCCACGCCCCAGGCAGTCAATGGCCTATTGGGTCAGGCGGCCAACGGGCTGGCAGGGCAGGCCAACCGCATTGCCGAACGGACGGTCAATTTTTTCCCCGTTCCCGTGTTGGGGCGTATCGCCGCGGGTATGCCGATTCGGGTAGACCCCTCTGATCGCTCCAGCGCAGACGAGTGGATCGATCTCAACGAGGCGCTCTATCGGGATCGGGAGAAGCTCTACGCCTTGCGGGTGCAGGGGGATTCGATGGTGGATGCCAGCGTGCTGGATGGGGATATCGTCATCCTGCGCCATCAGGAGCGGGCCGAGAGCGGCGAGATGGTGGCCGCCTGGATCGACGGTCTGGATGAGACGACGCTCAAGCGCTTCTATCTGGAGGGTAAGAATGTGCGCTTGCGGGCGGCCAATCCCAACTATACGGATCTGATCTTCCCCGCGGCCCAGGTGAGCGTGATGGGCAAGGTGGTTTCGGTCATCCGGCAGTTGGAGTAGGACAACATTTGCGACGAAAAGCGGACGCAGATTTACACTGAAAAGAGTGATCCGCGTCCGCTTTTCGTCGTTTATCAGCGCTATCAGCCTTGCGCTGTCTCCTTCAATGCGTTGTGATTTTTTCCGGCCGGCACCAGAATAGACCCCTCGGCCAGACTTCCATAGGTCATCGCAGCCTTTGGCCCGTGCTCCCACAGATAGGACGCCACATAGGCGCAGGTCACCGCGTCCAGGGTATCCTCGTATTCCTTCAATCCCCGCCCCCGCAGTTCTGCCACATCCACGCCGGTCAGCAGCTTTTTTGTTCCCTTCAGCGGCGGGGATGCACTGCGCAGCCCGCGCAATAGCTGTTGATAGCGGGCCATCTCTCCCCGTCGTTCAGCCACTCTGCCCCGTTTGTATTTGAGGATGCCTTCCAGCCCAAAGAGGCTGACGTGAGCCGGGTGGGGGAAGACTTCGCACACCAGCCGGGCCTGACTGCGCCGGGGGATTGTGGCGGCTTCGGCAAAGCGCAGCCGTTGCACCAGACTGGCGACCAGAGCTTCGCCCCGCACAATGCCTTCTTCGGCCAGGCGCGCCCGGTTGGCGGGCAACGCGCCGGCGTGGAAGCGTCGCCACTCGGCAGAGAGCGCGGCATCGCAGGGCCGGCTTCCCGTCTCATTGGGCACCCGCAAGGGCGCATCCACGGCCACTACAGCGCCACCCTTCTGGGAGAGATGCTCTGCGATGAAGGCCACAATCTCGCCGTTACTTCCCAGCGCGCCCGTCTGTGCGATCAGCCGCCCCTCCCGGATCACCGCGCCGCCGGAGGGATTGGATGCTTTCCAGGCCAGATCAATACCGATAAAGACGGCCACACCCTCTGTGCCTGCCATAGCAGATTTCCTCTATTGCGCCGTCGAATGAGAATATAGGCGCAGACTGAAGCCCCGTCAACTTTCCCGATTGTATAGGTTGTCATCCCCATTCGCTATCGACCAGCAGGAGCGCACAACGATTGCTCCCCCGCAGCGCATTGGGATCTCCTGCTTATATCTGCTGTAATCGCTTGGCCGCGTCCGTCGCCGGCTCTGCTTCTGGATCAAAAATTTCGTTGTAACTGCGACAGGCCGCGATCAGATTGGCCGCCGAAAAGTGGCCCCCAGTCCAGAAGCGAAGGGACGACTCGCCGCCACACAGACGGCGGGCGATCTCATCGGTTGGCATTCCCAGCCTGTCCAGGTGGCCCACGTCCCGGCAGAGGGCGAGAAGCTGGCCGATTTTGCCGTGGAGTTCGGGCAGGGGTGTGCGCCGCACATGGCCGCTGCCGGGGAAAAGCCGTTCCGGGTGCAAGCTGGCCAGGGCGCGCAGGCTGCTGAGCGTCCCAAACATTTCGAACTCGGCGGCCCAGGCCCGATCCCGCCCACCGATGAAGGCATCGCCGCTGAAAAGCCAGCGCTGTTTTGGCTCGAAAAAGACGATGTGATCCCGGCTATGGCCCGGCGTTTCGATAACCCGCAGGGTGAATGGGCCAGCCCGGACCTCCAGGCCCAGCGTCTCTATGTCAGCCACAGCCTGGGGCGCGCCCCACAGCAAGCGCTGATAGAAGCGTTGGCCCCTGGGCTGGGCTTCTGTGATAAGTGGGATTGTTCCCGCGCTTGCCCGGATGGGAGCCAGGGGAAAGCGACGGCGCAAGGCGGCCAGACCGCCCGTGTGGTCCTCGTGGCCGTGGGTGACGACGATCTGTTCCACGCCCAGGGGTTCCACTGCCTGTACCAGCGCTTCGGCCAGACAGGGCGGCCCGCTGTCGATGAGCAGCCCTTCCAGCCAATAGGCCGCGGTCCAATAGAGGGGACGGCCCAGAAAGGTGCGGGCCATACGGATGGCGATGACGGAGCCGTGGGGTTGTATTTCAATCATTGCCAGTCAGCCCTGTGACTACCCAATCGGGGATGCGGGTCATAGCCCCCACCCGGTCTACGCAGATGTGGCGACTGCTGCCCGCGGCGCAGACCACACCCGTGGCGCTGTTCACTACTTCGTAGCCAAACTCTACCTGGCGGCTGCGCAGGCCCACCAGCCGGGTGATCACCTGCACCGGATCGCCAAAGTGGATGGCGGTACGGTAACGGCAGTGGATGTCGGTGACGGCAAAGTTGTACCCGGCGCTGAAAATTTGGACGTAAGGCAGGCCGGCCTGGCTCATCCACGCCACCCGGCCCGCCTCCAGCCAGACAATATAGCTGGCGTGATGGACTACTCCCATCAGGTCGGTTTCGGCAAAACGAACCTCTATATCCAGCACGCACACAGAATCTTTTCCAGCGGTCATGCACTTTTCCCCTGTCTGGTTTTGCCCGGCTCAATGCTCGTGGGCGTAGTGGCGGGCCAGAATGTCCGCGCCAAAGTCGTTGGCCGGGTCTCGCCAGACGCTGTGAATGTGGTTGGCGTCGTTCTGGGTGTTGTCATACTCCACCAGAAAGTTGGGCGCTTGCAGCCGGTAATAGTGGCCCTGCCGTCGCTCGATCCCGCCAGCCCAGGCAAAATGGACCTGTTCGATACCGGTCTGGTGTAGCCGGGCCGCTTCGATTTCGGCCAGTTCGTCGGGCATACGGTGGATGTATTCGGCGATGAGTCTCTGCAGAATCTCCTGCTGGCCGGGGTTCATCGCCGCCGCGGCCAATCCTTTGGGGTGGCTGCTATAGCGCAGGGCGTCGATGTGCTGATGCGCCAGCCCGGCAGCCTGCCGCCAATCTTCGATGGCCGTGTCGCCCAGATGCAGTTGTCCTTCGGCCACCTGGCGGTGGTTGGAGGTGACGACATCCGCAGGCGCGGCCGGGGCCAGGATGACAGCGGCCCGCTGGCCCTCGTCCAGAGCGTGGATCAGCTGTCGGGCCAGGTCTTCCACACCGGCCAGGGGACGCAGGGAGGCCATCGCGCTCAGGGGCATCTCCGCCGGGTTGGCGCCGAAGAAGGTGGGTGTGGGCGCGACAATCTGCCCTTTGACGATTGTAAAGTTGAGAGAGATGTGATGCCCCTCGAAACGCCAACCCCAGGCCTCGCTCGCGCTGGGCGTTCCAAAGATCGAAACGTAGTAGAGTCCTCCATCCCGCCCGGTGTCGGGCCAGACCCAGCCTTCCTTAAAGTCCAGGGTCATCTCCAGCCCGACGATTGTGGATGCGGTGACATAGCCTGTGCGGCTAAGTCCCGTGGCGATGAGCTTTTCGGCTGCCCGCCGCTGGCCACGTTCCATATTGGCAAAGGGCAGACCACCCCGGGCTACGGGGGTAAAGTGCCAGTCGGTGCGGGCTTCCTGGGCGGGGAAGGGGAACTGGGCCTGGCGGCGCTGATAAGGGGCCAGGGATGCGAGAAACCCGGCGGCGGCTTCCCCCATGCGTTGGACGAGTTGCCGGGCACCGTTTCCGGTGAGCAGATCAGTTGGTTTTGTCATGCGTACTATCTCTCTGGTGGGCAGGGGGGATAAGGCTATTCCAAACTTGACAGGGTGACAAAATGACCGGGTGACAAGGTGACAGAATATCAGTTTATGCCCGTGTCGAGTATATAACGAGACTTTGAAAAGTGTGTTGAATCTGGTAAGACTCCAGTAGAAAGGAGAGAGGAATGTACCCGATCATCGAAGCAGCACCGAAAATGAAATTAACAGGTAAAGATCTGCGTGAGTGAATACGTAACTGTTCAGCGGTGAGCAGTTACGAAACATCCGTATTTTACCACCTACCACCTGCAACCTTCCACTTGTCACCCCTACTGCCGAATCGCGCCAAACGTCACCCCGCGCAGCAGATGGCGGCGCAGGACAAAAGTGACGATCACCACCGGGATCAAAAAACCCAGAGAACCGGCGGCGATGGCCGACCACTCGATACCGCCCCGCCCCAGAATCGTCGGGATGGTCGGGGGCGCGGTGCGCGCCCGCTCGGTGGTGAGCATCAGGGCAAAGGCATATTCGTTCCAGGCGAAGATGAGAGAGAAGACGGTCGTGGCTGCAATCCCCGTCACCGCCTGGGGCAGCACCACTTTGCGGAAAGCCTGCAAGCGGGTGTAGCCGTCCACCATTGCCGCCTCCTCGTACTCCCGGGGAATCTCGTCCAAAAAGCCTTTGAGCAGCCAGACAGTCAGGGAGAGATTAAAGACAGTGTAGAGCAGAATCAGCCCCAAATGGGTGTCGTGCAGCCCCAACTGGCGGTACATCAGAAAGATGGGAATTGTCACCACCACCGGCGGCAGCATCCGGGTGCTGAGGATGAAAAAGAGCCAGTCCGATTCGCCGGGCACTTTGAAGCGGCTGAAGGAGTAGGCAGCCAGCAGGCCGAGGATGACGGCCAAAATCGTCGATGTGCCGGCGATGATCACCGAATTGCGCAGGCGGCCCACATATTCGCTGACACCGGTGATCTGCTGACCGTTCTTCAACGCAATCTCCTCGTACCAGGTCAGGTCTGTGCGCTCTTTCATCGACTCCAGCCGTCGCGCGTTGAGCACCGAACGATCGGTGAGCAGGTTGACAAAACCCTCCAGCGTCGGCGTGAAATTGACCACTTTGGGCGGCACGGCAATGGCATCTGAGCGGGATTTGAAGGAGGTCAGCCCCAGCCAGAAGACGGGGATCAGCATGGCAAAGGCCAGGACAAAGGCGATGACGATGCGCACGGCCCGGGCCGCCCGTGCGCTGTCGTCCACTTTGTCCACCCGTGTAGAATAGTTGACCGGCGAACGGGGCTGCCAGCCGCTTGTCGTTTCGCTCATCCCTTAGCCCCCGCGGATTTTGTTCAGATTGCGGATGTAAACGTTGCTGATGGCGATAATCACAATCAGGACAATATAGGCCAGCGCGCTGGCCTGACCCGTGCGCCACTGGCCCTGGAAGGCCATCCGGTAGAGGTTGACCGCCACCAGTTCCGTGGCGTCGCCTGGCCCGCCGCCGGTCATCCCCATCACCAGATCAAAACTTTTGAAAGCCTCAATCGTGCGGAAAAGGACGGCGATCAGTAGGAGGGGCATAACCTGGGGCAGGGTGATACGCCGGAACTGGAACCAACTGCTGGCCCGGTCGATGGCTGCGGCCTCGTAGAGATAGTCGGGGATGGCGTTCAGCCCGGAGAGGCAGAGGAGCATCACAAAGGGCGACCACATCCAGACATCGGTGATGACCACCGCCCACAGGGCCAGATTGCCCGTGGCCAGCCAGTCCGGCGCGCCCACCGGGCTGGTGTAGCCCAGCAGATAGTTGAAGATGCCAAAGCTGGGATTGTAGATCAGCTTCCAAAAGAGACCGACTACCACCGGCGAAAGCATCATCGGAATCAGAATCAGCGTCGTGACGATACCGCTGCCGTTGAACTTCTCCCGCAAAATCAGCGCCATCCCAAAGCCGATGAGCGTCTGCAAGCCCACAGAGAGGAAGGCAAAGCGTCCGGTGGTGGCAAAGTATTTCCACATCTGGGGGTCGTTGAGCAGTTTGCCAAAGTTGGCAAAGCCCACCCAGACCGGCGGCTCTTTGATGATGGCCGAAAAGTCGGTGAAGCTGAGATAGAGGCTATAAAAGAGCGGGAAAATGTTGAGCAGAATCAGCAGAACCAGCGTGGGCGTGATAAAAATCCACTTAATCGCCCGGTCGCTGATCTGGCGCTGCGCTTGTCGGCCTGTGCTGTCGGCGGGGAATGCGGTCATGGGAAGTCCAGTTGCGAATTGCGAATTGCAGGTGGCAAGTTGCGGGTGGCGCTTGTCGCGCCTGCAACTTGCCACCTGCCACCTGCCTACTTCAGATAACCCGTATCTTTGAGAATCTTCTCGTGCTCCTCGGCCATGCGGTTCATGGCGTCGGCGGCTGTGCCTTCGCCGCCCACAATAAAGCCGCTCAGCTCACGCTGGGTGATCTCCAGCAGTTGGCCGAAGACGGGGATGTTCCAGTAGTCCATCACCATTCCCATTGTCTCGGCAAAGGCTGCGTTATAGGGGGCCACATCCAGAAATTCCTGGGAGGCCAGCACATTTTTGTTGCAGGTGTAGCCGCCAAAGAGCGCCCATTCCCGCTGGGTATCTTCCTGGGCAAACCAGCGGATGAAGTCTTTGGCCGCCTCCTGGCGTTCGGCATCGGCGTAGGCGACAATGCTGATGCCCTGGCCGCCCAAGGCCGCCCGGCGCAGACCGCCGGGACCGGCCGGGTTGGCGAAGTAGCCAGTGCTGGCCGCGTGGGGGTTGATGGCTTCGCTGGCCAGCGCGGGGAAGAAGGCGAAGTAGTTCATAATCATCGCGGCCTGACCGTTGATCAGAGCGTCGTTCGTCTCCTGGAAGAAGGCGTTGCCCAGACCGGGCGGGCTACAGCACTGGTAGAGTTCGGCGTAGAATTCCAGCGCGGCGATGGACTCTTCCGAGTTGACAAAACCCTGAACCGCGTTCGTCTCCGGGTCCTGCCAGCGACCGCCGTAGCTGAAGAGGACATTCTCGAAGCCCATTGTAATGGCGTCGTAGTCTTTCTGGGTGTAGACGGCCGCGCCGTACAGCCCCTCTTCCGGGCGGGTGAAGAATTTGGCAATGTCCAGCAGTTGCGCCCAGGTTTCGGGCACGCCCAGATCATAGCCATACTCGGCTTTGAAGGCGGCCATATTGTCGGCGTCTTCAAAGAGGTCCATGCGATAGGCCCAACCGTCGGCGTCACCTTCCGTGGGGAAGGCCCAATACTTGCCGCTGCCGCTCGGATATTCGCCGTAGTAGGTCAGGGTGGATTCGGTCACAGTGTCGGCGATGCCCTCGCCCACCAGAAAGTCGGTCATCTCCACGTAGTGGCCCTGTTCCGCGCCCTGGCCCAGCCATTGGCTGTCGCCTACAATCATATCAAAGCTGTTGCCACCTGCCGCGAATTCAGCGAAGGCCCGGTCATAGAAGCTGCCCCAGGGTTCCTGCACGACGTTGACTTTGATGCCGGTGGCGGCTTCATAGAGATTGCCCACCTCTTGCAGATAGTCGGCGGGGTCCCACTGGGCCCAGAGGATCGTCAGTTCCTTGACCGACGAGGCCGGGGCTTCAGCAGGCGCTGCCGATGCTGGGGCTGCCGGTGCGGCGGCCGCGGGGGCTTCCGCGGCCGGTGCTGGGGCAGCCCCAGGTGCGCCACAGCCGGCCAGCGCCAGCGCCAGAATCAGAAAAAGAGTCCACACAATGCGTCTGTTCATTCCACTTTTCTCCTTGATGTGTTGATAGAGAAAACAGTTCATCCACCGGAAGCGATTTCCGATGGCGCAGCACGAGACAGGGGTAGCCCTATTGCGAATGATCGATTATTCAAAGGGGGCAAATGCTGTTCAGTATTGTGACAGGCGGAAATATCATACAGAGCAGGGCAGAGTTTGTCAAGAGGAATTGAACAGTCTGAGCAGAAATTTAAGAAAATAGAGTAACTCAAACAGATCATTTTTCCGATGGCTTTTGGTATACTGTATAGATGGAACTTTTCTGCGTGGCTGGGCTGCCTGGCTGTGGAAAATCTGTGGTGGCCGGCTTGCTGGCGGAACGTCTGCACGGCCTACTTTTGCGCACAGACGCCATCCGCAAGGAGCTTTTCCCCGTGCCCGATTACAGCCCGGCAGAGAGTATACACACCTACACCGAGTTTTACCGCCGGGCCAGGGAAGGGCTGGCCGGGGGGCGCGCGGTTGTGATGGACGCCACCTTCTATTCCCACGCCAGCCGGGAAGAGGCAGCCGCAGTCGCCCGCCAAGTGGGCGTTGCCTGGTGGCTGCTGCTCGTCACGGCGCCGGAGGAGATCGTTCAGGAACGGATTGCCCAGCGCACAAATGACATTTCCGACGCTGATTTTCGGGTCTATCTGGAGATGAAAGCCATTTTCGAGCCGATGACAGAAATTCATACAGAAATCGACAACCGGGACGGGCTAGAGGAGCTGAGGGCACAGGTGGACAGATTTCTGGAGACTTTGAAGCCTGGGGGTAACTGCTCACCCCCATCCATCTCCCCCGGCGTGGGGGAGGAGTCGCTCCACTTCCCTCCCTGGAATGGGGAGGGGTAGGCTGGGGTGGCTGAACAGTTACACCCGGGGGTGAGATCGCCTCTCCCATTCCCCATTCCGTCTTCCTATTCCTTGTGTGCCCTGCCCTGACCTGTGGTATACTACCAAGCAGTCAGTTTCAACTGAGGGCAATGCCATACACTTCTTTTCAAGTTGCCGCCGGTATCGTACACTGAAACGAACGAGAGACAGACATCCCGTGGAAACTCCCCTCATCCGTCAGGAAACGATAGCTGTTGCGCCCTCTGTGCAGACGGCCTCCCGGCGCTGGCTTTCCGGTCGTCAGATCCGCCGGATGCGCGAAGCGGGGCTGGCCTACGCTTTTCTCATCCCCTCTATTATTATTATTGGGCTTTTCGGTCTCTTTCCCCTGGCCTTTGCCGCCTACGAAAGCACACTCAAAGGGCTGAATAAAGTTGTCGGCACGTACGACGGCCTGGGCAACTACTTCAAGGCCGTGGACAATCTGGCCTATGTGGTCGGCTTTTGGATGGCCGCGACCTTTGCTATCTTTGCCGTGCGCGGTCTGTTGGGTGTGGTCAAAGAGCAGCGGGAATTTGGCGCACGCCCCTGGCCCTGGCTGCTCCCCGGCGGACTGGTGGGCATCAGTGTCGCCATCTTCACCCGCTTCGTCTTTCTGCTCCTGCCCGAACTGCTGCTTGTGCCCACCAAACTGCGGGGACAGGCCAACACCCGGGAAAACTTTATGGCCCTGGTGAAGGAAGCGTGGCTGCTGCCTTCGGTCCAGACAGCCTTTTGGGGCAGTGTTGCAGTGCTGCTGCTGGGCGTGGCCGGGGCGGTGGCTGTCAACCGGATGGCGACCCGGCGGCGCGCCTTGCCCCGCATCTATTTTGGAGAATTCTTCACCGCCACACTGCTGAGTATTAGCGCTCTCATCCTGGGCTGGTTCACTTGGGGGCAGGTCAATCTGGCCTATATCGCCGCGCTGGAAGCGGGCGAAGGGCTGGACATCTGGTCGCAGATCGTCACAATTAGCGGCGGCTTTCTCCTCCTGCTCCTGGCCTGGTGGCTGTGGGAGAGCGCAAGCGACAAAACCTCCAATCTGGGCATGGCCTTTCGGCTGGGCGGCGCGGCGATGCTGATGGTGGGGGGATGGGTGCTCATCGGCGAGCTGCCCCGGGTGGTGGCTTCCGGCGATAAAAATTGGTGGCAGGGGTTGCAGGCCACAGTCTATTATGTGATCGGCACTGTGCCTATGCAGCTGGGCCTTTCCCTCAGCCTGGCCGTGCTTCTCTTTCAGAAGATTCGGGGGCAGACTTTCTTCCGGATGGTCTATTTTCTGCCCTACATTGCGCCCTTTGTGGGCACAGCCGCGGTCTTCCGCATTCTTTTCTCCAGTCGGCCCAATGCCCCGGTCAACAGCGCGCTCACCTGGCTGGGCTTCGATCCCCTGCTCTGGCTGAACGAACCCAACGGCATCTTCCGCCTGATCAGCGGCGCGGACCAGGCGCTTTCCGCGGCGTTAAGTGGGCCGAGTCTGGCCCTGGTGGTGATTATGCTCTACGGCATCTGGACTTTTGTGGGCTTCGATACGGTCATCTTTCTGGCCGGGCTGGGGGCCATCCCAAAGGAGCTATACGAAGTAGCTTCCATCGACGGGGCAGGTTCCTGGGCGCAATTCCGCCACGTAACCCTGCCTCTGCTCTCGCCCACCCTCTATTTCCTGAGCCTTTACGCGGTCATCGGCACATTCAAAGCCTTCAACCACATTTACGTACTGCGTCAGGCCGCGGCCCTGGGCACAGCAGACACGGCCAGCATTGTCATTTTCCAGGCGTTCAAACGAGACACCCGCTATGGCTATGCCTCGGCCCTGGCGATTCTACTGCTGATTATCATTCTGGCAATTACGGCCATCAACAACCGCATCGCCAGCCGGAGGGTCTTCTATGGCTAATGCGACCGTAAGCGCAGAGATCCACCCGGATGCCCGGGGCTTCCAGTTTGGGCGGACTCTGATCTACGCCGTGCTGATTGTAGGCGCGGCAGTGGCAATTTTTCCCTTTCTCTACACAGTCAGCGTCTCGCTGATGAACCTGACCGAGGCCACCGGTGGCCGGATGCTGCCCAGCACGCCCCAGTGGGGCAACTATGCCCAGGCCTGGAACGACGCCCAATTCTCCCGCTATTTTATGAACAGCGTGAAAATTACCCTCATCACCCTTTCCGGCGAGATTGTCTTCTGCTCTCTGGCCGCCTATGCCTTTGCCCAGATGGAGTTCCCAGCCAAGAATTTTCTCTTTGCCCTGCTGCTTTCCACGCTGATGCTGCCGGAAGCGATTGTCTGGGTTCCTAACTTCATTACCGTTGCCTGGATCGGGCGCATCAGCCCCATCCCGTGGATCAACAACTGGCCGGCGCTGACGATTCCTTTTATGGCCAACGCCTTTGGCATCTTTCTGTTGCGCCAATTTTTCGCTCAGATTCCCCGGGAGTTGTGGGATTCGGCCCAGATCGACGGCGCGGGCCATCTGCGCTATCTGTCAACCGTCGTCATTCCCCTTTCCAAAGCCGCGGTGATGACCCTCGTCCTCTTCGGCTTTGTGGGTTCGTGGAATTCCCTGGCCTGGCCGATTCTGGTGACAACGACGACCGACTGGCGGCCCATCTCCTATGGCCTGCTGGCATTTCTCGACGAGGCCGGTTCGTTTTTCCATTTACAGATGGCCGGCGCGATGATTACAATGTTTCCGATTATCGTTCTCTACTTCTTCACCCAGCAGCAGTTCATCGACGGCATTGCCACGACGGGGTTGAAGGGGTGAGATATTGCGTAATACGTATTACGTAAGGTGGCGAAGCCACGATTTGCGTGGGGAAACGTGAAGGCGTGAAACGTGAGATCAGGTGACGATACTTCACGTTTCAGATGGTTGACCGAGGAACTAACGCTTGTCCGTTAGTTCCTCGCTGGTACGGAGTAAGGTGACGGAGTCGCAGGCGTTGCGTGTCGGTCGGACCAATGAGCGTCCCAGGGCACGACCCGCAACTAACTTACGTGCATTAGATATCGAAGCGGAGGTAACAATATGGGACACGCACTATTGTTAGAGTTGCCGGAAGAAATTTACCAACCGCTCGTAAAAACGGCTCAACAGAGCGGTGACACACCTGAACAGGTCGCCACCGATTGGCTTGTGGCGATGGTTCGTCAAAGCTGGCAGGACCCCGTGGATAAATTCATCGGTATCTTTCAAAGCGATATTTCCGATTGGGCCGATCAGCACGATCTCTATTTGGGGCAGAACCTTTTACAAGAGATGCAAGAGTGAATGATATCTTTGTTGATACGTCTGGCTGGGGATGTCTATTTGACGCATCACAGCCATTTCACGCGGCAGCGGCTACTCACTATCGGACGGCCCGTTCACAAAACCGAAAGATGGTGACGACCAACTATGTTTTGACGGAACTCGTTGCTTTGCTCACAAGTCCCATACGGATGTCTCGATCTACTATCATTATCGCCCCGATAAACAGTGGAGTTGGGTAGATTGTGCCAGTTTTGTGATCATTAAGCGGCACGGGATTCAAGAGGCATTGACGAGCGACCATCATTTTGAGCAGGCAGGATTGATTCGATTGCTTAAAATTTAGAGGGGATTCTGTATCTGCATCCTCGCAGCGAGTATGGCTGCAACAACTGATCTGCTTTATTTGTTATAGAAGTACGAAACGTGAAATGTGAAACGCAATATCGTTCGAACGATCTCACGTTTCACGCTTCAGGCAGTATTCACATTTTCGATTGTACTATCCCTGTGTTCCAGAGTTGTCTATTTACACATTTCAGAAGGAGAAACCCGTATGAACCTGAAACGTCTTTCGTTTCTTGCCGTGCTGGTGATGGCCGCGCTGGTCTTGGCCGCGTGTCCCGCCCCAGCCCCGGCAGCACCCGCCGAAGCCCCCGCCGCGGCTGAAGCGCCTGCCCCCGCGGCAGAGCCGACCAAAGCCCCCGAGGCCGAACCGACCGCAGCCCCCGCCGCGGAGCCAGAAGTCTGTGGACCCGCCGCCGATGGCCCCCTGGCCGGTGTCGATCCCCGGGGTCAGAATGTGGTTTGGGGGCACAACCACTCCGGCTCCCGGGAAGAAAAATTGTTGGTACTCCTAGAGCAATTCGCTGGTAATGAGTGTGGCATTACCATCGAAGCCCAGAACCAGGGCAGCTACAACGACATCCGCGATAAAATGAACGCCAACATTGCTTCCGGAGAGACCCCTATCGATCTGGTCGTCGGCTACCAGAACGATCAGGCAACTTACCAACTCAATGATGGTCTTGTTGACCTGAACACTTACGTGGACGATCCCACTTGGGGTTTGAGTGCTGACGAAAAAGCTGATTTCTTTTCCAGTTTCTTCGATCAGAGTGTCCATGTGATGTTCGACAACCAGCGGCTCGGCTTCCCGCCCAACCGCTCGATGGAAGTGCTCTACTACAACCAGACTTGGCTGGAAGAACTTGGCTTTACTGGCCCGCCCGTCAGCCCGGATGAATTCAAGGAAATGGCTTGCGCGGCGGCGGCCGCCAATGGCGACGGCACCGGCGGCTTCATCCTGCGCGATGACGCCTCGGCTGTGGCCTCCTGGACCTACGCCTTTGGCGGCGACGTGCTGACCGAAGATGGCACGGCCTACAACTACAGCAGTCAAGCCACCGTCGATGCCCTCTCCTTCCTGAAGGGTATGGCTGCCGAAGGCTGCGCCTATCTCTTTACCGAAGGCTTCCCGAATCCTGAATTTGCCGCCCGCCGGGCACTCTTTACTATGGGATCCAGCTCCGGAATCCCCTTCTATGGCAACGATGTCAATACCGTTGCCACGGAAAATAAGAAGGACGCTGATACTTGGGGTGTGACCGCTATCCCCCACACCACCGCGGACCCCGTGCAGAATGTCTACGGCGGCGATGTGATGATCCCGGTTACCACCCCGGAAAGACAATTGGCCGCCTGGATTTTCATTAAGTGGTTTACCTCCCCCGAAATCCAAGCCGAATGGTCTCGCATCAGTGGCTACTTCCCCACTCGGGTCAGCGCAGGTCAATTCCTGACCGATTACTACGAGGCCAATCCCCAGTGGGCACAGGCCGCCGCGTTGCTGCCCTTCAGCTACTACGAACCCCAATTGATCTCCTACACGGCTGTGCGCGATGCAGCCGAGGAAGCCTTCAACGCGATTATGCAGGGCGCAGATGTACAGGCCACCCTGGATGGTCTGACCAAATTTGCCAACGAAGAACAGGCAGATCAAATGTCCGAGGTGCAATAAAGAGTAACCGGTTATCACTACTTCGTTGAAGGCAGTTGATACCTGAATATTCTGAGTAAAAAGAGAGGGGGGAGTCGAATCGACTTCCCCCTCTTTTTTTACTTTTCTTCTTCCTTCTTCTCTTCCTCTGCCGGGCGACCCCGGGGTCGGTCGAAGCGCAGCCCCCGGAAGCGCTCGAAGTGGCGCAGGCTGCCGTCCTCCTGCTTCTCGCCCCAGCGCTCCTTCAGCCATTTCTCCATCTGCCCCGGTTCAGGGAACTGGCTGGTGTGGGAAAGAATAGAGCGGATTTTCGTCTCCATATCAGCGGTCACGTCAATCTCCACATCAGCGTCGTCGTGGCCGCTGATGTAAAGCTGGCTGATTTTGTGGGGGCGATAACCCTCGTTCGCCATATCCGGGTAGAACATCGGGTTGTCCGCGGCGGGGAAGATGGCTTCCAGCGCCACCAGACCCGCGTTGCGGTGGTCCGGGTGGTTGATGTAGCCATTGCCCGAAAAGTAGCGCTCCGGGCTGGGACAGATGATCAGTTGGGGGCGAATGCGCCGAATCTCCCGCACCACCCGTTTGCGGATTTCCGGCGTGGGGCGCAGGAAGCCGTCTTCCTCGTCCATAAAGATCACATCCTTCACACTGGAGAGCGCGGCCGCGGCCCGCTGCTCCTCTTTGCGCATCAGAATCAACTGATTGCGGGTGATCAGCGGGTTGTGGTTGCCCTTATCCCCGTTGGTCAAAATCATATACGTAACTTCAATGCCCTGGCGTGCCATCTGCATCGCCGTGCCAGAGCAGGAAAAGTCCGGGTCGTCCGGGTGGGCCATAATCACCAGCACCCGCTCGACACCGGCCCAGTCTGGCGGCTGTATCGTTTTTTCTTCACTCATCCCACACTTCCTTCCATTTCTGATTGGGGTCATTACTCAGGTGCGACGCACTCGCCAAAAGACATCTCTCATGCAAAATTGTGTGGCGGGTGCGTCGCACCGGTTGCCTGAGCGGCTACGCTTTGGGAAAGGCCATACAGATCGAGTTTCTTGGAAGAAACTCGGTTTGTCAAATCGTCTGGACCGCAGAAAAGAAAAACCCCTGCTTCGGCAGGGGTTTTGGCCTTCAGACGAACCGGTTCTCAGCCACCCATTTCCAGCGCAGCGTAGCCGGGACCAACACCTTCGGTGAAGAACATCGCGTTCAGTTCGGTGGTGTAGGCATATTCTTCCGGCAGATCTTCTTCGGGCAGAATGGCGTCCACTGGACACTCGGGCACACACGCACCACAGTCGATACAGGTGTCGGGATCGATGTAGTACCAGGGCCATTCTTCTTCGGGCTGGCCGGGGATAATGCACTCGACGGGACAAACTTCAACACAAGCACCGTCGCGGATGCACAGGTCAAAAATAACGTGGGTCATTGTTGGTAAGCCTCCTCAAAAAGAGCAGTGGTCAATTGGTTCTCGTAGCACCTGACCACCAGGAGGGGTCAGCTACGAACAGAGCAACGATACAACAATACAATAGGGCTTTCTCCTGCGCAAATCCGGCAATGTGCGGATATACCAAAAAGAGCAGCGCCTCACACGCATTGTACATAGCCTGGGTTGGACTGTCAACCCAGACCTAAATCGCGCTTGATTTTCGGTACAATCAGCTCCGCTGCGTCCCGCCCGGCTTGGATCAACTCATCTTTGTGCCCCAAATCAATCAGGCTGAGATGGCCGATGGCGGGTATAATCACCCGGTCAGCCTCGGCCCCCTCGTTGTGGGTGGAGCGCATCAGCATATAGAGTGCAGTGACGGTCAATTCCATCACATTGGCCGGTTCTTTACCCCCTACCGTTCCTGGCGGCAGCAGATCCACCGCAATCACATAATCCGCGCCCAGACGCCGGGCGACCGAGACCGGCAGATTGTTCAGCGTGCCCCCATCCACCAGCATTCGGTCACCCATACGGGTGGGGGTGAAGATACCCGGCACGCTGGAACTGGCACGCAGAGCCGCCGACAGTTTGCCCGTGTTGATAGCCACCAGCTCGCCCCGCACAATATCCGCGGCTACCGCGGCAAAGGGAATGGACAGTTGCTCGAATGTGCTGGGGCGATCTACCAGCAATTCCTCGATCCATTGGGCGGCTTTGTCAAAATTGAGCAGCCCCATTTTGGGTATGCCAAAGCTGGCGATCTCCAGCCAGTTCAGCTTTTGTGCCTCCTTGCGCATCTCGGCGGTGGTGAAACCAGCCGCGTACAGCCCGCCGGCAATCGCGCCCGCGCTCGTCCCCGCGATACAATCGATGGGGATATGCGCCTCCTCCAGCACTTCCAGCACGCCGATATGGGCAAAGCCCCTGGCCGCGCCGCCGCCCAGGGCCAGCCCCACCCGCTGTCGGGGCGGCTTGCCCTCCCACACAATCGGCAACATTCGCTCGCGTTCATACTGCTCCATCAGGTCCACGGAACCTCCTTTGATTCACAGCAGGGGCGTTGGACAGCCCGGCGAATACGACCCGCAATGCGTAGTGCGTGGTGCGTGAACTGATGGGGATTTTTGTAAACGCACCACGCACAACGCTCCGCAACGTCTGTTAATCCCCCTGCACAGACGCAGGCGTAACCACCGTCCGGGTGACCACATCCCGCTCCAGAAAGAGGGCGGCTAGGCCCGCGCCCAGGGGCAGCAATGCCATCACCAGCAAAACCAGGGGCAGGCTGACAAAATCTGCGGCCCAGCCGCCCAGCCCGGTTCCCGCCGCGCCGGCTGCGAACATAAATCCCAGCACCGCGCCGCTGGCCAGGCCCTGGCGTTTGGGCAGCAAATTCTGGGCCATCACCACCAGAATACTGTGGGGTGCGCCGATGAGCAGACCGCCAATCCCTGCGGCCAGGGCAAAGGCCCAGCCGCTGCTGTAGAGCATCCAAACGGTGAAGGGGGCGGCCAAGAACGAGGCCCAAATCAGCAGCGTCCGATGGGACATCCGATCCCCCAGAATGCCCCCGCCCAGTGTGCCGATGGCCAGGGTCAGGCTGAAGATGCCCACCATCAGACCGTAGGTAGAGGGCGTATAGCCCTGGTCGGCCAGGAATTTGGGCAGTAGGCCGTAGTAGCCGGATTGGACGGTGGCGCGCAGACCGACGACCAGCACAAAGGCCACAAAGACCGAACGGCGCAGGGCGGCCCGGCTGCGCTGCTTGCCAGGGCTGGCGCTGTGGCTCTGGTGGTGGGCAAAGTCGGCGGGCTGTTGCAGCCAGAGGGCCATCAAAAAGACCAGAGGCAGCGACGCCCCGGCCAGAATCCGCACCCCAGCCAGCCCGGAACTCTCCAACAGAAAGCCGGCCAGGACCGGGCCGAGGGCCAGACCGGTCTGCCCCAACAGAAAGAAGATGGCCGTGGAACTGGACGCCCGCCCCCGACCCGCTTCGCTGGCATTCATTGCCCCCTGGGGGTGAAAGGCCGCGCTGCCCAGCGCGGCCAGGGACATCAGCAGCAGGAGCAGGGGATAGCTGGTGGAAAAAGTGGCTGCCCAATAGAAAGTGGCGGTCCAGGCCAGCCCGGCCGCACCCAGCCAGCGCCCGCCAATCCGGTCTGCCAGCACACCGAAAAAGGGCTGGGTGAGAGAACCGACCAACTGGTAGATCATCACACCCACGCCGATTTGGCTGTTGCTCAGGTCAAAGGGCACGGCCAGCACAGTCAGAATCATTGCTACGGACGAACCGAGGATATCGATGGCCAGATGGCCCAGGGAAACAGATGAAAGACGGCGCAGATTCATAGAGACTCCAGTGGCGGGGTACGGCCATAAACCGGTTTATGAAACGTTCGGCTTATTGTACCAGAGAGCGCAAGCCGCCATCAAACGAACAGGCCGACTATCCATTCGGATGGATAGTCGGCCCGTCGGGGGAAGAAAGGAGGAACACAGATTGCGCAGAAATCACAGATTTTCTGTATTGATCAACGAGATGATAAAACGTAGGTGCGATTTGCAACCGCACTTCTCCGGGTGAAAGTGCGGTTGCAAACCGCACCTACAGATTTTTCCAAATGGAATCTGTACGACTCGATTTGTCACCCGGTCAGCTTGTCACCTTGTCAAACAAATCACCACTCCTCCGTGGACTCGTCCTGCTCGCCTACAATCGTAAAGACTCTTTCGGCGCGGGCGGGCGAGGGGAAAGCCCATTGGCTGCCCTGGGGCGGGGGCAACTGGGCGTACCCGTTGGCGGTTGGCTGGCCGTAGCCCTGCTGGCCGTAGCCCTGCTGGCCGTAGCCGGGGTAGGCGGGCGGGGCCAGTATCACAACCGGCATCTGGCCGTGACCGTTCTGGGGCTGGGCTGGAGAACGTAAGGTTGGCGGCTCGTTCTGGGCTGAGCGACGGGTGGCGGCCAGCATCAGCAGGGCCACAGGCAGACTGGCCAGCACGCCGAAGACGATACCCACCGCCATCCCCATCGCGTCTGTGCTGAGCGCGCCGCCTACACGCCACCCGGCAAAACCGACAAATATCAACAGCCCTACAATTGCCAAGCGTTTCATAGGGATACCCCATTTCGGCTATCGTAGGTCGGATTGGCAATCCGACCAGGCGGACGGAATACCATTCCGCCCTACAAATTTACATATTCCGCTTTAGTAGCCGGTCCAGCAGCGAACGGTGGGGCTGGGGTGGGGGGAGGGCTGGCAACTGCCTCTCCGGCAGGTCATCCGCCTCCCCTTCGTTCTGCCAGCGGCGAGAGGTGCGCCCACCGTTGCGCAGTTCGTTCGCCACCAGCGAGAGGTCCTGTGGCCCCAGCCAGGCCGCCTGGAAGCGCAGCACAGAGCCACGGGCCACCAGAATAAAATCGCCTCTGCCTTCCAGTTTGTCCGCCCCAGAATCGCTGATGCCAGAGGCGTAGCGGGCCTCGTCCGCGCCAGCCACCGCGCCCACCAGACGGACGGGAAAGTTGGCCTTCATCGCGCCGCCGATCAGCGCCGCCGTGGGCTTTTGGGTGCAGGCCACCAGATGGATACCCGCCTCCCGCCCCCGCTGGGCAATACGGGTCAGACAGGTCTCCACCTCTTTGCTGCCGGTCTGGAGCAGATCGGCCAGCTCGTCCACGGCCACGACCAGCACCGGTGTACTGATAGCCTCGGCATCCCGTCGCTCCATCTCCCGCACCAGCCAGGCCAGGCACGCCAGCGTGGCTTCTGGACTGTTTTGCACGCCGTTCAGCACGTGGGGCAGCCTAGCCAGAGGACCAAAGCCCCGGCCTTTGGGATCGATCAGAATCAGTTGCAGTTGGCTCTGGCGGTTGTGCATTGCCAGGGAAGTGAGAAGGGTGCGGGCCAGGGCGGTCTTGCCGCTGCCGGTGGTGCCGGCGATGAGGACGTGGGCCACATCCGGCGCGGTGAGACGCAGGAGAAGGGGAAAGCCCTGCTCGTCCATCCCCAGCACAGCCGAGGCCGGGGGCACGACGGTCAGCCGCTTGCAGAGGGGGAGCAGGCGCACAGGGCCTGGGTTGTCCCGGGGAATCTCGACGTTTATCTCGCCGCCGTCCCGGTAGATGCGGACCTCCCGGCTGCCCAGGGCCATCGCGATCTCTTCGGCCAGGGAGGAAACTTTGGAGACTTTCGTGCCCAGTTCGGTCGCCAGTTTGAACTGGACAAAGCGGGACGTGACTGTGCCGCGGTTGATCCGGCTGGGAATTCTGTGCTGGGCAAGCAATTGTTCGATCCGATCTGCCTGCATATTGAGTGTTTGATGCCGCCCCATTTCGCCCTCCCCTTAAACAAAATATACCCGACATCCCCGACGCACCCCAGCGGGGGCGCGGCATAGACCAGGAAAGTGTAAAGGCTCGGTTTGTTCGTAAAGGCGCGTGGCGGACCTGCTCTATGGAGGTGACAACATCAGCTTTTTTGCTGATAATTTTACTATACAGAACATTTGTTCTAATGTCAAGCGCGGATTGAGCGGATTCTCGCGGATTTTTCTTCTTTATCCGCTTTTTTCCGCCTTTTCCGCGTCATCCGCGTTCTATATTCTGTATGTCACAGCATTCTGTATGTCACAGCCAAAGTTTGGTGATTTCGTCCACGGGGAAGGTGGGAAAGGGGACGGCTTGCCCGCCGCGGGTGGCTGTGTAGCCGTCCGCGGCCGGGGTAATCTGGCCGATGACCCGGCCTGCCCAGCCGATCTCGGCCCAGCGTTGCAGGAGGTGGGGAACGTTGGCCGGGGTCGCGGTAGCCAGCAGCGCGCCCGAGGCGATAGTGCCCAGTGGGTCCAGCCCAAATGCCTGGCACAATCTGGCGGCCAGGGGGTTGACGGCGATGGCGTCCAGATCGACGACCACACCGACTCCCCCGGCGTGGGCCATCTCGCCGATAGCCGTGACAACGCCGCCTTCCGTGGGGTCGTGCATAGCTGTCACCAGACCGGCCCGGGCCCCGGCCAGGGCCGGCTGGACAACGCTGATGCCCGGTCGGTAGAGGTAGTCCGCGGCCGCGTCCACTTCGGCCCCATCCCAGCCCAGGGCGAGCAGCTCGGCGCGGCGCTCTCTGGCAATGATACTGGCGCCCTCGATGGGCACTTCCCCGGCCAGGAGAAGCTGATCGCCCGGGCGACAGCCGCGGCTGGTGATGGCTGCGCTGCGGGCGACCTGCCCCAGCAATGTCCCCGCCACCACAGGCTGATTGACCGCGGCCGTAATCTCCGTGTGCCCGCCAGCCACGACGATCCCCAGCCCGTGGCAGGCCCCGGCGATCTGGGCGAAGATGGCCTGGGTTGTCGCTTCGTTGCTGGATTGGGCGGGCAGGAGGAGGGTGGGCAGATAGAATAGGGGGGTTGCGCCGGTCACGGCCAGATCGTTGGCACAGACATTGACCGCGTAGTAGCCGATGGCGTCGGTGGCAAAGGTGATGGGATCGCTTTTGGCAACCAGCAGTTGGTCAGCCGGAAAGTCGATGACCGCAGCGTCTTCCCCCACGCCGGGGCCAAGCAGCAGCCGGGGGTGGGCGGTGGGCAATTGCCTAAGCAGCCGGGAAAGCAGGTCCGCGGGCAGCTTGCCCGCGGACAGAATTGTCGGTGTGGGTTGTTTCATCGACGGTAGTGCCTGGGTGAGAGTGTCAGCTGCCTGGGATGCGGCCCGTGGATGTGACTAGCAAGGCGGTAAAGAGGGCCAGAGCCAGGAGCAGATCAGTCAGATGATATTCTTGTTGGCGCATTGTTGGCCTTCCTTGCCTGGGGCGTACTCGTCTGTGGTGCGGTCAAAACAGTCGGGTATAAGTATCCTGCAATTCCATTCGCTGTGCTATGCGGATTAACACAGAGTTCTGGATAGCAAGAATACACTACTCCGCCTCGCCTAGTCGGACTGTCCGGCAACTGCCTTTGCACTCAAGTCAGACCATTTCCATCCGTTCCCAAGCACAGGAGGTCTGTTGTGAAAATAGAACACGGATGAACACGGAAAGAACGGATTTGCACGGATTCAATCTGCGAAAATCTGCGCAATCTGCGTCCGCTTTTCATTGCTCTCCGTACGCCCAGGCATATCGGCTGCCCTGAAAATAGCCATTCGTACGTCGGACTGTTAGTCCGACCAGCGACGTTGCCGGTCGGACTAACAGTCCGACCTACATTTTCATCCCCTGTGGCGCAACCCGTCGCATGGAGAACTGTTCTCAATCTACGATATGAACCGGCATCCCCAAAAAGGAGAGGGCGTATAAGGTTGCGGCGTCCGCGTCCAGCAGCATTGCGCAGCCAAAGGTGGCCGGTTGGCCTACCAGTGTATCCCACAGTTTTTCCCCAGTGGACCATTCCACGGGCAGGCCGTGGATGCCATTTTCAAAGCTGCCCACGTCGTACAAGCCGAGCCAGAAGGGCATATCCAGACGGTAGGCGCTGCTCTGGGCCACCTCCTGTCTGGTCTTGATGGGAAAGCTGCCCGTGCGTGTAGCCCATTGGCCTTGACCGGTGCTGCACTTCCAGTCGTAGAGCGGGACATCATTCTGCATCACCCAGCAGCGCTGGCGGGTAATGCTTACAATAAACTCTGTCCCTGTGTGGGGGGTGGGTGGCAACTCTCTGCTCAAAACCGGCGGGCCGTAGGGAATACGCACCTCCAGGCCGTAGTAGATAGTCTGGGCATCGGGCAGGCCATTGTAGCGCATAATGGCCTGGGGTGTAGTGTCATACATCTGGGCCAATTGGGACATTGTGTCGCCAAGCTGCACCTGGTGGTAAAAGAAGCCGGAGCGGGCAGGGCCAACTGGCTGACCCTTGCCTTCTTTCACCGGGCCGGGGATGAGTAACTCTTGTCCGGGGTGGATAGTATCGGCATTTTGGATGCGGTTGACGGCCATCAGCGCAGGCAGGGAGACGGCGTGGGCCTGGGCAATTAGCCCCAGACTTTCGCCGCTCTGTACAATATAGAGCGTATCCGGTGCAGCCACCCGCAGATCATCGGCGGTGGCCGGGAGAAGCAACTCTTGCCCGGCAGCCAATTCACTGCTTTCCGGCGGCAGATTATTCAATGCCAGGAGGGCTGCCAGGTTCACCCCGTGACGCAAGGCAATACCCCCCAGCGTATCGCCGCTGCGCACCAGTACACGGCGATTGAGCGAGACGATCCGGGGCAGAGCTGCTTCCTGGGCAATGGCCTGATCAGTCGATAGCACGAATACAACGCCAGCCAGAAAGGCCAAAAGAATCGCCCAGTGGACGCCCAATCGAATCTGGGGTAGGAAAAGCCTGGGTCCCTGCAGAGCAGGTCTATTTGCCGGCAAAGGACTCATCGAGAATGGCTCCATAAGGGGTTTTGTCGTCATTATCGATCTTCACGACAGATATAGCCTATCCTTATTCAGCGGCTCTGTCAAGCAATTGCACTGGCAAGGTTTTCTGCTACGTTCGTCCTATGTTATCATTCACCTGAATGTGCATTGGCGGCCCTCTTTTCCCAGCCAAGAGATTTCTATGCTGCAACCTGATAACTATCCTCGACTGCTTGGACAAGCGCTCACTCTGGAACCCCAGCCTTTTGTTGAACTGGTGGACGACGATAACCCGTGGATTGAGGGTCTCTTCTTTGCGTTCCTGATGGGTCTGCTGGTCGCTGCCGCGCGGCTTTTGGGTGGCCTGTTGCTTTCGGCAACCCTTCCACCGCCCGACGCTGTATTGGAAACGATCGTTGTTACCCTTCGACAAGCATCACCGGTTTCCTCTGGACAGTTCTTTAATACAGAGCTTTTGCTGCGTCAGATTTGGCCCTGGTTTCTGGCGGGCATCAATTATGGAAATGGCTGGCAACGGCTACTGGGATTGATTTTGATCCCGCTATTGTATATTGGCCAGTGGCTGCTCTACGCCAGCATCGCCCACTGTGTGGCGCGCACAATGGGCGGCGGTGGCAAATATAGCGAGACGCTGGGTGCTTTGGCGTTGAGTCTGTCGCCACGGATTTTGCTGGGGGCGACGCTTATTCCTTTCGTCTCGATCAGCCCGCTGCTGTTGCACGGCTGGGGTGTGTTGATCGCTTATCGCGGGCTGGAAGTCGCCCACAATCTACCGCCGGGCAAGGCTGGGGTCTCCGCCCTGGCCCCTCTGGTTTTGGGCGGGCTTCTGGTCGTACTGGGCGGGGTTGCAGGGAGTGTCTGGATGGCTCTGGGTGGAGGTGGCGTATGAGATGGCAGCAATGGCTTCCTTCACCCCAACAGATGAGCAATGCGGCCCAAATGCGGCCCAATGCCTATACGGGAAGTACAATGCAGCAAGCGCTGGGTATGGTCGTATTGTTGGGGCTGTTGGCCGGCGTACCGCCCTTTATCGTTAATTGGATAGGGGCCGTGGGATCCGGCGCTGTTCTGCCTGTGGCGCGTCTGGCTGGTGTAGCCGAGGGCTTGGCAGAGTGGGACGGATTGCTACGGTTTGTAGGGCCTCTTTCTCCCCAGGCGTTGGCCGAGGTCGCCCAGACCCTGGCCGGGCTGGAACAGCCGCTCCCTTTATGGCTGGCCGCAGGCTTGAGCAGCCTGGGCAAATGGCTCAACTGGCCTCTGGGCTGGATAGCCCTTTGGATTGTCTACGGCGCTGGTGTGATGCTCGCCAATAAGGCTCTGGGCGGTCATGTGACCCTACAGCGTTTCTATGCGGCTACGGGATTTGCGGCTGTTCCACTGCTTTTTACTGGCCTGCTACCCATTCCGTGTCTGGGTCTATTCGCCGGTGTTGGGGCTGTTGGTTGGTCTCTGGCCGTCTATATTCGGGCGAATGCAGAAGTTACTGGATTGTCTATGCCCCGGGCCGTGGCTGCGGTTTTGTTGCCTGCACCTGTCGGCGGCCTGATCTTCCTCTTTCTGGCCGGAATTTTTACGGCTATATTAACACCCCTTTTGTTCTAGTACAGCTGGCGGGAACAGACCCACAATACCTGCTCTGCGCCGGTCTGTGACCGGCGACGGGTACACACCAGACGCCGCCGGGGCATGGACCCAGCGAGAGCGCCTGCAAGTGTTCTAATTGACTCGTAGTGTTTGGTGCGTATACTGAGTGATGCACCAAACATTACGCCTTATGCAATTCATCCATCCCAGAGGACCTGTTGCCAATGTACAATCTCCCCTTTGACAAGCCGGGCCGTTTTTGGCGCGGCAACCTGCACAGCCATTCCACCCTCTCCGACGGCGTGGATACGCCCGCAGCCATCTGCGCGGCCTACCGGGAAGCGGGTTACGACTTCCTCTCCCTGACCGACCACTTTATGGAGAAGTACGCCTATCCCATCGCGGATACGCTGGCCTATCGCACAGACAATTTCACGACGATTCTGGGCGCGGAACTCCACACCGGGCAGATCGGCAACGGCACTGTCTGGCACATTCTGGCTGTGGGGCTGCCCGCGGATTTTGCCATCCCCAGCGCAGGGGAAAGCGGCCCGCAGATTGCCCAGCGGGCAATGGCTGCCGGCGCATTCGTGGCCGCGGCTCACCCCAGTTGGTATGCGCTGAGCGAAGCGGATGTGCTCTCTCTGGGGCATATCCACGCGGTGGAAATTTTCAACGGTATTGCAGGCGGCGACAATGACCGGGCCGATAGCTGGCCTCTGCTCAATGTGCTGCTGGACCGGGGCTACCGTTACTTCGCCTGCGCCGCAGACGACGCCCACCGCAAACCGGGCTACACAGATTTTTGCGAAGGCTGGGTGCAGGTGAAAGCAGAGGAAAACAGCCCGGACCCACTGTTGGCCGCGCTCAAAGCCGGCCACTTCTATTCCAGCACCGGGCCGGAAATCCACGACGTGCAGATTGTCCCCGGCAAAAGTGTAACAGTGCGCTGTTCGCCTGCCGTGCGCCTCTTTGTGACGGGCAGCAACCGCCAGAGCCGCCACGCCTGGGGGGATGGGCTGACCGAGGCCACGTTCGACATCTCCGCCATCAACAGCCCCTATCTGCGGGTCACAGTGCGCGACGGCCAGGGCAAACGGGCCTGGACAAATCCCATCTGGTTTGCGTAAGTCGGACTGACAGCCCGATCTACAGTGGCAAAGGCTTCTGAATGACCTCTGACTTCGACGTTCTCTGTGTCGGTTTTGCCTGTTACGATCTCACCTTTTCCATCGACCACCACCTGGGGCCGGACGAAAAGGGGCGGGCCACCGGGCTGATCGGTTGCGGGGGTGGGCTGGCCGCTAATGCCGCGGTCACCGCGGCTCGTCTCGGCTATCGCACAGCCTTTGCTGGCTATCTGGGCAACGATCTCTACGGCGACGCGCATCTGGCCGAGTTTCAAGAATCCGCCGTGGACACATCCCTCGTCCTGCGCGGCGACCCGCCCACCTCCCTCTCTGCCATCCTCGTCAAGCCGGACGGGGCGCGCACGCTGGTCAACTACCGGGAGGAGTTGCCCCAACTGGGGGCCAGCGCCGTCGATCTGGCCGAGAGTCCGGTAGGCGCGCTGCTCTTTGACGGCCATCAACAGAAACTGGCGATTTCGCTTATCGCCCAGGCGCGGCGGATGGGCATCCCTACGGTGCTGGACGCGGATTCGGTCAACGACGGCACGACGGCGTTGATGGGGCTGGTGGAATTTCTGGTCACGTCCGAGCGCTTCGGCCAGCAGTTCACCGGTTGTGAAGATGCGCTGGACGCCGCCATCAGCCTGGACAGCTATGCGCCAACAGTTGTCGTCACCGCGGGCGAACGGGGGTTGGCCTGGCATTCCCGCGCCGACAGCCGCTTCGGTCCAGGTCAGGGCTGGTTCCCCCCTTTTGTCGTGGAAGTCATAGATACCACCGGCGCGGGGGATGCCTTTCACGGGGCCTTTGCCGCGGGTCTCTCCGCGGGGATGGGCTGGGAAGAAGTGCTGCGCTATGCCAGTGCGGTAGGCGCGCTCTGCTGCGCAAAGAATGGGGCGCGTATCGGGATTCCCACGGGAGGGGAGGTGGCGGCGTTCTTGCGCGGGAAGATGTAGTGGATCGAGTCAGTTTTTCAAATAGCGGTCGTAATGCTCAGGCATCCTCTGCCTATCAACCACGGAAAACACGGAACACACTGAAAAGAAACGAAGAACTTCCGCGTATTCTGTGGACTCGTCAAGAAATAAGTTCCATCCGGTGCGTCGCACTGTCCACGAAATGACTCTAGTCCGCAACCTCATCTGGACAGTGCGACGCACCAAAACGGGAAGTTATTCTTTGACAAGCCCTGTGTATTCAGTGGTTATTTCTGTCGTTGGCTGGGTAGTTACGGTCATTGAAAGAAGTTCGACTTTTTCTGAAAAGTCGAACTTCACAAAGCCGAACGGCTACCCTCCCTCCCAACTTTCCCGGTGATCGATCACAAACTGGCGCAGGGTGCCCGGCGGACGGCTTAATAGCTGGGACAGGTCCGGCGTGATGGTGGCTGCGTTGCCCCGTCCAAGCGTGTAGAGCGCGGCCATCACCAGTGTCATCCCCAGCCCCCGCCCCAGGCGCAGGGAGTGGCGGACAAAGCCCAACACCGGCGGATTGGCGTAGTCGATCCGCCGCCCCAACACTTCGGAAAAGATAGCCGCCACCTCCGCGTAGGAGAGGGCTGCCCCGCCGGTCAGAGGATAGGCCCGGTTGGCGTGGCCATCTTCGGTCAGTGCGCGCACGGCCACCGCGGCAATGTCCCGCCCGTCCAAAAATGCGGTGCGGCTCTGGCCCGCGGGGATGACAATCCGGTTTTCGTCGGCAATCTCGGCCCGGTGGGTGGTGCTGAGATTCTGCATAAAGAAGCCGGCGCGCAGAAAAGTATAGGGGAGTCCGATAGCCCGGATGTGGGCTTCGATGGCGTGATGGGGGACAAAGCGGTTGCGCTCCACGCCGATCAGAGAGAGAAAGACCACCTGCTCCACCCCCGCGGCCTGGGCTGCGGAAACAAAGGGATTGATCACCCCTTTGGCGTCACCGATGGCTGGCGGGCGCACCAGCAGCAAGCGGCCTACCCCTGCCAGAGCCGCCCCATAGGTCGCTGGATCGGCAAAGTCGAAAGGCACAAAGTCGACACTTGTCTGGCCGGATGCAGCAGGCAATCGACGCGCCGCGGCCCGCACCGGGTGTCCAGCCTGCGCCAGCAGTCGTACCACTTCGCCGCCGACAGTACCCGTGGCCCCAGTAATCAGAATGGGTTTCACAAAATCTCCTTTTAGATTGGGAAATAGCCACGGATGAACAGATTGGAAGTTCGACTTTCAGAAGTTCGACTTTTCGGAAAAAGTCGAACTTCTAAAAGGTGTTAGGACGGCTCGACCACAAGAACGTTGGATCCAAGCGCCTCCGACACCTGCTGCTCCAGCCCATCCGCCTCGTAGCGCAAACGGCGCAGGGCCGCAGGCTTGGCCCCTTTGGGCAGCTTGCCCAGATTACAGACCGGTTCGCCGGGGCTGATGGCGGGCAGGGTGGTCATCCCGATTACCACCGCGTCGAAGGGCGCGGTGAGGACGCTGCGTTCCTGGCCCAGGAGAGTTGTGTTGGTGGCCAGGGGGTGGCCTTTTTCAATCAGATCGCCGGGTTTGATGTGGAACTGCAAAAAGCCACCCAATTCGGCCCGCACCCATTGGGACTTTTCGATCACCACCTGATAGCCAGGACTGGACGGGGGTGTGTCCAGCATTTCCAGGCCGCGCAACACATTCTTCACCCCGCGGGTGGCCGAGGCCACAATCCCCGGCTCCACCTTCCAGACCTCCCCCCCCTCCATCAGTATCGTCGGGCAGCCAGCCAGACAGGCTTCCCGGCGGAACGCGCCGGACGGTCCCTTTTTGTTGATAATAATCTCGCAGCCAAAGGCTTCGGCCAGCCAGCGCACGTTCGGATTGGTCAGATCGCCCCGCACATTCGGGTAGTTTGTGCGGCGCACCGCGGCTGTGTGCAGGTCGATGCCGTAGTCGGCCCGACAGACAATTTCGTCGAAAATATGGTGGGCCAGACGACCGGCCTGACTGCCGCTGGCCGAGCCGGGGAAGGAGCGGTTCAGGTCCCGGCGGTCGGGCAGATAGCGGGAGTGGCGCTCGAAGGCGAGCAGATTGAGGACGGGGATGAGAATGAGCGCGCCCCGGGACAGGCGCAGTTCCGTGTCCTGAATTAACTGGCGGATGGCCCCGGTGCCGTTGATCTCGTCGCCGTGGATGGCTGCGCTGACGAAGACAACGGGGCCATCCTCCTCGGCCCGGCGGATGTGGATGGGAATCTGCACGTTCATTCCGCTGTAGCTCTCGCCCACAACCAGCATCACATCCCGGAATTCCCCCGGAGCAATCTTCTCGCCAAACCAGTCATCAATCGGCTTACGTGTGTGGGCTTCAGGCATAGCGCAGATTGTCTTCTTCCTGGGAAATTTGCAGGGAAAGCGAATCGGAGCCGGCATTGCCTGCCTCGCGCAGGGCCTCTTCGGCCACGGGCAGATCGGGCAACTCCCGGACGGCCAGCCGTCGGTCCCGACGGACTTTGGCCGGGATCAGGTCGCGCATCAGCTCCAGCTTGCCAAAGCAGAGCAGCCGATCCCCGGCTTCCAACTGGCGCTGGGGGCGGGGGTTGGGAATCACAATTGTGCCCCGATAGAGGGTCAGGGCGATAATATCCTTCTCGCGCAGCCCCGATTCCGCAATCGATTTGCCCACATACTGGGAGCCTTCGGGGATGGAAAGCTCGGCCACGCCGTAGCCCCGGCTCACAGTCAGCCGCTGGCGCAGATCGATCTCCGGGAAATCGACCTGGGCGGCCATATAGTCGATAATCGATCCGGCGATGTCCAGTTGGGTGCAGCCTTCGATCCCCTCCAGGCCGGGGGACGAATTGACTTCCATAATTTGTGGCCCGTCTCGCCCTTCCAGCAGATCCACCCCAGCCACCCGCAGCCCCATAATCTGGGCCGCCCGCACAGCCGTCTCCCGGTAAACTTCGTCCAGTTCCACCCGCTCGGTGACACCGCCCCGGTGGACATTGCTGCGGAATTCCTGCCCCTGAGCCACCCGGCGCATAGCCCCCACCACCTGATCCCCCACCACAAAGGCCCGAATGTCCCGGCCTTTGCTCTCGGAGACAAATTTCTGGATCAGAATGTTCTGCTTCTGGCTTTGCAGCAGTTCGATGATGGCCTCGGCGGATTTGACCGTCTCGGCCAGGAGGACGCCGATGCCCTGGGTGCCTTCCAGCAGTTTGATGATGACCGGCGCGCCGCCCACCCGCTCGATGGCGGGCAGCACATCCTTTTTGTCCCGCACAAAAGTCGTCTGGGGGATGCCGATGCGGTGGCGGCTGAGAATTTGCAGGCTGCGCAGTTTGTCCCGGGAGTTGGTGATGCCCGCCGAGGAGTTGGCGCAGAAGACGTCCATCTGCTCGAACTGGCGCACGACAGCCGTGCCGTAATAGGTGATGGACGCGCCGATGCGGGGCAGCACCGCGTCGTAATGGGAGAGCGGTTTCTGATTGTAAAAGAGGTCGGGCGCGCCTTCCTTCAGGTCGATGGCAAATTTGAGGGTATTGAGCACTTTGACTTCGTGCCCCCGCTGCACCGCGGCTTCGCGCAGGCGTCGGGTGCTGTAACACTTCGGGCTGCACGAGAGAATTCCCAATTTCATACGAATCCCTTTCGTCTGACAAGAGTGCGATGCGGACAAACAACCACAGAATAGACAGACCACACGGAAAATTTCTCTTTGACTTTCTTTCCGTCTGTTTCGTATTTTCTGTGGTTGGCCCGCAGATGTTGTAGTGCGATAGTCTCTACTTCTGTTTTGGTGGTTTGTCCCGCTTGGGTCTGCCGCCGGTATAGGATTTCCCCGCGTCCACCAGAAAGCGCCGCCGGAAGGCCTCCCGGCCCAGGAGCATCCGAAAGCCCATTTTGTCCCGGCTGGCCAGGGTCAGCTCCACCGGCCAGGTGACGCCCAGGAGTGTGATGTTCGTGACAACAACCGGGCGCCGGGCGGCCCGTCCGCTGGAGCTGCGCACGGAGCGGTATTCGAGAATCGGCGCTTCGATCTGGATTGTCGTCGTGTTTTTGCGCTGGACAGGGTGGACGCTGAAGCGCACCCACTTCGCCCCCTCCCGCTCAAACTCTTGCAGGTCAAAGGCGTGCAGGGATGAGGAGCGCGCCCCCGTATCCACTTTGGCTTTGATCGTCTCGATTCCGAAATCGGGCAGCCCCACCCATTCGCGCCAGCCGATGACGGGCAGGCTGGGTTTGCTCGCCAAGCCGGGTTTGCCCAGCAAACCCGGCTTGGCGGTCTTCTTTTGTTTCACCATTTCACGTTTCGTCTTTACTACATTGTCAACAAAATTTATGCCGTATCGTAGGCGCTGCTTGTAGCTGCGCAAGAGACGAGTGCCCCTGCGGCTGGCTGTGCGGTTCAAAACCGCACCTACAGAAATCCCACATTACTTCGTTTACAAAGCATCTACTACACTCTCAACAAAGTTTTTTGCGCTACCGTAGGCGCTGCTTGTAGCTGCGCAAGAGACGAGTACCCCTGCGGCTGGCTGTGCGGTTCAAAA
>JAHDWH010000050.1 GCA_023384455.1 Caldilineaceae bacterium
TATAATCGCTGGTGCATCCTGGGCGCGCCCCCTTCCCGGGCGGCAGATATCCGCACGCGCCGCCAGGTTTGGCGGCGCTCCCAGATGGCGGCGCTCCCAGGCGGCGCTCCCAAACCCACCCACAGGAGTAACACCAGTGCCATCGACCCCCAACATTCTCTGGATATGCACAGACCAGCAGCGCTGGGACACCCTGGGCTGCTACGGCAACCCGTATGTGACGACGCCGAATATCGACCGGCTGGCCGCGGCCGGCGTGCGTTTTGCCAACGCCTTCTGCCAAAGCCCGGTCTGCACCCCCAGCCGGGCCAGCTTTCTCACCGGGCGCTATCCCCGCACCACCCGCTGTCGGCAGAACGGCCAGCACATCCCGGCGGATGAGGTGCTGGTGACGCGACTGCTGACCGAGGCTGGCTATGTGGGCGGGCTGTCGGGCAAGCTCCATCTCAGCCCGGCCAACCCGTCGGTAACGACCCACCGGGAGCCGCGCATCGACGACGGCTACAGCGAATTCTATTGGAGCCACACGCCCCTGCCCTCGGCCAACCTGACCACCGACGCCGGCGGCGCGCAGAGTCCGTGGAGCGGGGACGATTATACGCCCTGGCTACGCGAAAGAGGCACACAGTACACCCGCACCGCAGTGGAAGGCAGCCGCTGGGTGCAGACGAGCGTCCCGCCGGAACTGCACCAGACCACCTGGTGTGCGGAGATGGCAATCGACTTCATCCAGCGCCACGCGGAGAGCGACCAGCCCTGGTTTTTCTCGGTCAATCCCTTCGATCCCCACCACGCCTTCGACCCGCCCGCGGAATACTTGCAGCCCTATCTCGACCGGCTGGACGCCATCCCCCTGCCCGATTACAGCCCCGGCGAGCTGGACGGCAAACCGATTTTCCAACGCCAGGATCACAACGGCGGCTACAACAATCCCAACCTCTACCCCTTTTCCCAGATGAACGAAACCGATCACCGGCTGGTGCGGGCGGCCTATTGGGCGATGATCGATCTCATCGACGCCCAGGTGGGACGGATGCTGGACGCGCTGGAACGCAGCGGTCAGGCCGAAAATACGCTTGTGATTTTTATGTCGGATCACGGGGAGATGCTGGGGGACCGGGGCATTTATCTGAAAGGACCGTACTTCTACGAACCGGCGATCCACGTACCGCTGATTGTGGCGGGGCCGGGCATCCCCGCGGCGCGGGAGAGCAGCGCGCTGGTGGAACTGACCGATCTCGCGCCGACGCTGCTGGACGCGGCGGGGCTGGAACGCTACGCGGGGATGCAGGGGCGTTCCCTCTGGCCGCTGTTGACGGGCGCTGCACCGCTGGACAACTTCCGGGAGGACGTCTACTGCGAGTTCTACAACGCGCTCTCCGGCCACAAGGAGCCGCAAGCCCACGCCACCTGTGTACGCACAGCCCAGCACAAACTGGCGGTCTATCACCGTATCGGCGCGGGGGAGATCTACGATCTGGCGGCTGATCCGGGCGAGGTGGTCAACCGCTGGGACGATCCAGACTACGCGGGGGTGAAGACGGAGATGCTTGTCCGTCTCTGCGACCGGATGGCCCAGACAGTTGATCCGCTGCCGCCCCGGGTTGCGCCCTGGTAAATGCAAAGTTTGTAGGTTGGGTTGTTTCGGCACGATCTTCAGGTGAACGCCACCATCGCCTGCCGAAACAACCCAACCTACTCAACTGCCCCAGTTCGCCACTGCTGCGCTGGCTTCCTTGCGCACGCGCGCATCCGCATCCGAATGGGCCACTTCCGTAATTCTGGCCCGGATGCTCTTGCTCAGTTCCAGCCCGCAGCGGTCGGGTTTGCATACGTCGCAAGTGAGCGCATGAACCGCGTGCCTTCTCACTTTGCCGATGGGGTCGTTCAATAGAGGCAGGATGAAGGGGATAAACGATTCATCGGCCAGGTGATCCATCAGTTGCAGAGACCACCAGCGCACTTTTGCGTTGTCGTGTGTCAGCCCCAGAATCAGTGCTTCTCTTGCCTCTGGCTTCAACGTCACCTTTGCCAGGTCACGGGCATTGATAGCCCCAACCAGCAGAACAATCGTCTCGTTTCTGCCCTCTTTGTATGCCAGCCGGTTGACCAGTTCTGTATAATTCAACGGCTCTTTCACAATCCATCCCCCTGACGAATAAAGAGTGTTGGGTTGTTTCGGCACAATCTTCAGGGGAATGCCATCATCACCTGCCGAAACAACCCAACCTACGCTGCTACGCCGCCACCAACTCCCCGTGCATAGACGCTTCCAACTCCGCGCTGTGTTCGTCGCGGAACTGTTTGGTGTAGAGATCGTAGTAGTGGCCCCGCTGGCGGATCAGTTCGGCGTGGGTTCCCATCTCCGAGACGCCGCCATTTTCGATGACCAGAATGCGGTCGGCCTGTTTGATGGTGGAGAGGCGGTGGGCGATGATAAAACTCGTCCTGCCCTCCATCAGCTTTTCCATGGCCTGCTGGATCAGCGCCTCGGCCAGGGTATCCACCGAACTGGTCGCCTCGTCCATTACGAAGATTTCCGGGTTACTCAGCACCGCCCGCGCCAAACTGAGCAACTGCTTTTGCCCGACGGAGAGCAGCACGCCGCCCTCCCCCACTTCCGAATCGTAGCCCTTTTCCAGCCCCAGAATGAAGTCATGGCTGCCCGCCATCTGGCTGGCGGCCACAATCTCCTCGTCGCTGGCGTCCAGCCGCCCGTAGCGCAGATTCTCCCGGATGCTCCCGGAGAAGAGATGGGGCGTCTGTAGCACCATCCCAATCCGGGAGTGGATGCTGTGCAGAGTCAGTTTGCGGTAGTCGGTGCCGTTGAAGAGAATCTCGCCGCCCTTCGGCTCGAAGAAGCGGCAGACCAGATTGACCAGCGTAGACTTGCCCGCGCCGGTCGGCCCTACCAGCGCGATGGTCTCGCCCTGGCGGATGTGGAGGTTGAATTTCTCCAGCACGGGTTTGTTGTCCTCGTAGGAGAAGTCCACATCCTTAAAGACGATATCGCCCCGGATTGTGCCCGGATCGAAAGCGCCTTCCCGGTCCTGAATCTCCGGCACTGCGTCGATGAGCGAGAAGATGCGCTCGCCAGAGGCGATGGCCTGCTGCATTTCGGCGTAGACCCGGGCCATCTCCTGCACGGGAAAGAGCATAAAGGTAATGTAGGAGACGAAAGCCTGGATGCCGCCGATGGTCATCGAGCCGGTCTGGAACTGCCAGCCGCCGTACCAGATGATACTGCCCACGCCCAGCGCGCTGATGAGCTGGACTGTGGGCAAGAAGAGGGCCGAGAGCCAGGCCGCCCGGAAGGCCGCCCGGTACATCTGCCCGGTCAGGTTGCCAAACTCGTCCAGATTCTCCTCTTCCCGGCGCAGGCTTTTGATCACCCGCACACCAGTGATCCCCTCGTTGTACGAGCCGGTCACTTTGGAATTCATCTTGCGCACCTGGCGGTATTCCAAGAGAATCTTCTTTTGGAAGAGCGAGGCCACCACCACCAGCGCGGGGATAATCAGTGCCACGATCAGCCCCATACGCCAGTTGATGTAGAGCATAAAAGCCAGAGAGGCCACGATATTGAGGATGCCCCACACCGTATCCAGAAAGCCCCAGGAGACCAGTTCCCCCACCCGCCCCACGTCCGAGGTCAGCCGGGACATCAGCCAGCCCACCGGCGTGTGGTTGTAGTAGGAGAGGGGCAACTCTTGCAGCCGGGCAAACATCTTTTTGCGCAGGTCGTACTGCACCCGCTCGCCCAGCCGGGCCGCGCTGGTGATAAAGCCGTAGACGAGCGCGGCCTGGGCCAGGGTCAACGCCATATACTGGGCGATGATGCGCCAGAGGGTTTCGGTGTCCCCGGCCAGAATGCCGTCGTCGATAATCAGTTTGCTCAGGTAGGTGAAGTAGGATTCCAACACCGCCAGCAGCCCGATACAGAGCAGATAGCCAAGCATCATCGGCCAATGGAGCAGCCCCTGCTTAAAAATCCGCACAATCGTCTGCCCATTGAATTGGGTATTGAACTCTTCTTCCTCGAAATGTTCTTGATCTGACATTAGAAGAAACTCCTGTAGAGAGAGTTGTATCGTTTTGCAATACACATTTGCCGTGGAAACGTGAGGAGTGAAACGTGAGATCAGTCGGACCCACTCACGTTTCACGTTTCACGCATCTACTGTGATGCGTGAAACGTGAGATCAGTCGGACCCACTCACGTTTCACGCATCTACTGGACCGCAACTGCTCCGTTACGGCCATTTATTTTTCCGGTCTTTCCCGCCAGCCGCTTGTCCACCGCCTCCACCACTTCGGCGATCTCCCGCTCCAGCTCTTCCTCGATGCGGGCTTGCAGATCGTAGACCCGGCGGTAGATGCCCGGCTCGGCGAGGAGTTCGTCGTGGGTGCCCCGCTGCACAATCCGGCCCTGATCCATCACCAGAATCTGGTCGGCCTCCATCACACTCTGCACCCGGTGGGCGATGATGAACGTCGTACGATTTTCCATCAGCTTTTGCAGCGCCTCCCGGATGGCGGCGTCGGTCTCTGTGTCCACGCTGCTGGTGGCGTCATCCAGAATCAGAATCGACGGGTTTTTGAGAAGCGTGCGGGCAATCGTCACCCGCTGCTTCTGACCACCAGAGAGGGTGACGCCCCGCTCGCCCACCAGCGTATCGTAGCCGTTGGGGAAGCCGAGAATCACGTCGTGGACAGCCGCGGCCCGTGCTGCCGCTTCCACCTCTTCGTCGCTCACCTCCCGGCCCACGCCGTAGGTGATATTGCCCCGAATGGTGGTGGAGAAGAGGAACGGCTCCTGCTGCACAATCCCGATCTGTGCCCGCAGCCCGTCCCGGGCGATCTCCCGCAGTTGGATACCGTCAATAGTGATGCTGCCTTCGGTGTACTCGTAGAAGCGGGGCAGCAGATTGACCAGCGATGTCTTCCCCGAACCCGTCGCGCCCAGCAGACCGATGACCTGGCCGGGTTTGGCGTGGAGGGAAATGTTCTGCAGAACCCATTCCCGATTCGAAACTGGGATGTTGGGATGATGGGATGATGCGCCGTTTGTGCCCGGCGTCTCGGCTTTGGTGGCGATGGCCTTCTCCCGCTCCTCCGCGCTGGCGGGGACGGCATAGCGGAAGCTCACGTCGTCGAAGCGCACATCCCCCACCAGCCGCGCGGCCAGGTGGTGTGTGCCCTGGCCCAGGGGTTCCCGCTGCTGGCGGATGATCGCCTGCAAACGTTCCAGGGAGACGACACCGGTGGAGATATTCGCCACCAGCCGCCCCAGATTGCGAATGGGCCAGATGACATTGATGACCAGACCGGAATAGGCCAGGTATGTGCCCAGACTGATATCGCCGTTGATAGTAGCCAGCGCGCCCAGATAGAAGGCCAGGAGCATCTGCAAGCCGCTGATCACATCTGTCACCGGCCAGAAGGTGGCGTGGAGTCGGGCCAGGTCTTTGCCCCGCTCATACTTTTTCCAGTTTTCCGCTTCAAAGCGCTCGATCTCGAATTCCTGACGGGCAAAGGCTTTCACCACCCGCACGCCGCTCAGATTCTCCTGCAAGCGGCTGGAGACCTTCGCCTCCTGGCTCTGGTAGGATTCGTAGGTAATCTCCATCCTCTTGAAGAAGTAGATGGAGGCCGCCACGATAACCGGGATGACAATCACCGAATAGAGGGCCAGCCGCACATCGAGCAGGAGCATCCCGGCGAAGTTGACGAGGAATAGCAGCGTAATGCGCCCGATGCCGATCAGCTGGTCCTGATAGAGACGGCGGATGGTGTCCACGTCCGACGTGGCCCGGCTGATCAGATCGCCGGTCTGCATCCGGTCGTGATAGGTGAAGGTCAGCCGTTGCAGGTGATCGTAGATATAATTGCGCAGCCGCCGCACGATGCCTTCGGATGTCTGCGCGGCCAGCCGCCCGGTCAGATAGGTGAAGAAGCCCTGAAAGAGGGCCAGGCCGATAAAGCCCAGGGCGATCCAGGGGATCAGCCACTGGTTGGCCGTCACCTGAAGCACGTCGTCGATGAAGTAGCGCAGCAGATAGGCGACGCCCGTGCGTCCCAGCGCGGCCAGCCCCGCGGCCACCACCGCAATCGCATAGATGCCCCGGAAACCGGTCAGCATCCGCCAGAGCGCTTTGGTCTTGCTCTCGACCAGGACATTTTGCAGGTCATAGGTTGTTCGTAGTGAATTGTCTGGCATTTTCTCACGCTCACTGGTTCTGTTTGAATTCGTTTCCTCGCGCCGCACGTCTTCTCTTGCTTCCATCGGCAGCCTCTTTCTGAACTTGGGGTGGGTTCGATTAGGGTGCTTGGGCTTGTATACACGGATCGGAAGGAACACAGATTTTTACTGATCCGTGTTCTCTCCGAATCCGTTATACAGAACAAAAAAAGTCACGGGATATCCCGTGACTTTTTGACGCAGCGCAAACGCTGCCCAATCAAAAAGGTCACGGGCTTATGCACCGTGACCGTTGTCGCCTGTAGCGAGCGAGAGAGAACCAACAATCTCCTCGCGGGTGGATCACCGATGCGTGTCCTTTGACTTGGTTGCGGCGGGGGCAACCCCAGCCCACATACGATTCATGTACAACATCTGCATCGGACTCCTTTCCTGCACAACTGTAGCCTGCGAAAGTAACCTGCGAACAGGCAGTTTGTAACAACCGCTACAGAATAACATAGGTTCTGTGGGGCGTCAAGAACAAATTCCTCTTGGGGTGAGCGAGAAGTTTTCCCGAGGAGGGGGAGGTAGAGCAGATAAAAATGGCGCTCAGATTGTCAAGACGTTGCTCTTTGTGGCGGAGATGCCGGAAGAGCCAGCGGGAAAGCCAGTGGTGATCAGCAACGGGGAGAGCTGCGTGGAGAAGCGCCCGCTGGCCGACCGTTTTGGGGTGGGGAAGAAGCGGGTAAAGCTGGCCCCGCCAGGGGTAGTGCTGGGGTTGCTGGGCTATCCGGCGGGTGGTGTGCCCCCCTTTGATCACCGCACCCGACTGCCTGTTCTGCTGGATGTTACCATCACCCGTTTCGGCGAGGACGGGCTGATCTATGGCGGGGGCGGCGATGACCGCACAATGCTGGAGTTGACGGTGGGCGAATTGGTGCGAATCACCCAGCCAAAGGTGCTGGCGTTGAGCGAAGCTACCGGCTTGTGATTACCGGGCAACCCGCGGCCATCGCCTCCAGCAGCATCATCCCAAAACCCTCGTAGTGGCTGGGGAAAAGATAGGCCGTGGCGCCGGCATAAAGAAAGGGTTTATCGGCTTCGTCCACCCAGCCCACAAAGCAAACTTGACCGGTCAGGCCCAATTCCGCGGCCATCCGCTCCGGATCGGGGAAGAAGGGGGTATCCGCGCCGAGCAGCTTACCGGCCAGGACCAGCTTCACCGCCGGATCGCCGCCTCTGTCCACATAGCGGCGATAGCCCGCCAGAATGCCCTGCACATTCTTGCGCGCATCGAAGCCACCCAGATAGAGAAAGTAGCGTTCGGGCAGATCGTACTGGGCCCGGGTGGCCGCCAGCGTGGCAGGGTTCGGATTGGCAAGCACTGCCCCGTTCGGTCCGTGGTGGATAGCCGTAACCCGATTGGGGGGGATGCGCAGATGGGTGACCACATCGGCCGCGCCGGCCTGACTGACAGTAATCACCGCCGCGGCCCGGGCCGCGGTGATGCTGACCAGCCGGGTGTAGAGCCGGTTGAGCAGACCGCCCCGGTAGAGGGGAAGCAGGAGGGGGATCAGATCGTGGACGGTGACAACGGTTGGGGCAGGCTGCCAGAAGGGAGCGGCCCAATAGGGTACAAAGAGCAGATCGACGCCCAGCCGCCGGGCTGCACTCGGGAGAGTGACCTGCTCCCAGTAGAGTTTGGCAAGCTGGCGGGGGAGGGGGAGGATCGGGGATCGGAGATAAGGGAGCGGGGAACGGGGAGCGGATTTCCCGTTCCCCGTTCCCCCGTCCCTGCTCTCCGGTATCAGAAGGGTGAAAGTCGTTGTGACCGGCGCCTGGGCCAACTGCTCCACCAGCCGGTGCAGATATTGACCGCTGCCGGTGTTGGTCTGGCCCCAAAACCAGCCGTTGATGAGGATGTGCAAATTGGCAACCATTGACTTTGCTGGACCACTCAAGTATACTGCCGATCAGTGCAATGGAGGCATACCCTATGAATCAGCATCGAATCGTCATCAATCCCGAAGTGCATTTTGCCCAACCCACAGTGGCGGGGACACGTGTTCCTGTCTATGCTGTCCTGGAACTGCTAGAGGCAGGCTTCGGTTTCGACACAATTATTCATGACTACTATCCAACCCTCACGATTGACGACATTCAGGCCTGTATCCGCTATGCCGTCAATTTGATCAGAGCGGAGGAAGTTCATATAGCCCTGGCCCACTGATGCGTTTTCTCCTGGATCAAGATGTTTACCATCTGACTTCGGTGTTTCTGACTTCGCTCGGACACGATGTGCTGACCGCTGCCGATGTAGGGATGAGTCGAGCAACTGACCGGGAAATTTTGCGTTTTGCCGCCGCGAACAGCCGTATGCTGATCACACGGGATAAAGATTTTGGTTCTCTTGTCTTTTCCCGGCTGTTTCCTCACAGCGGCGTCATTCTCCTACGCATAACACCACAAACCTTATCGGACATCCACATGGAACTGGAACGCCTTCTGTCACTCCACACCGAGAAAGATATCCAGCAGAGTTTTGTCGTTGTCGAGAAAGAGCGCCACCGGATTCGTCGAATCGGCTAAGAAGCACTGCCCCGCAGCCACGCCACAGTGTGGCCCATCCCCTCTTCCAGTGTCACTTCGGCTTGCCAACCCAACACATTTTTGGCCTTTGCGCTGTCCAGATAGGTAGCCAGCACTTCCCCCGCGGGCCGGGCCACATAGACCGGGGCCTGGGTATAGCCCGTGGCAACCGACAGCACCGCGTGAACCCGGTTGATGTCGGTGGGGACGCCCGTGCCCACATTGAAAATGCCGGTGGCGTCGCTCTCCAGGGCCAGCCGGTTGGCTCTGGCAATATCCCCCACATAACAGAAATCCCGAATCTGTTTGCCGTCGCCAGTGATCTTTGTGGGCAGATTGCGCAGCATCGCCCCGGCAAAGATGGCAATGACGCCCGCCTCGCCTTTGCTGTCCTGGCGGGGGCCATAGACATTTGGATAGCGCAGGGCCACATAGGCCAGCCCGTAGTTCTGCCGGTAGAGGTCCAGGTGATATTCGCAACTGAGTTTGTTGGCCCCGTAGTTGTCTTTGGGCTGGGCTTTGCTCTCCTCGGTAAAGGGCAGCTTGCTGCCATCCTCGCTATAGCCTTCGCCGTACGTGGCCCCGCCTGTGCTGGCAAAGACAATTTTCTTCACCCCGTGGGATCGGGCCAATTCGAGCAGATGCAATGTCCCCACCACATTCACCTGGGCATAGGTGGCCGGATCGCTCATACTATCCCGCACATTGGCCAGGGCGGCCTGATGGGAGATGGCGTCGGGTTTCTCCGCCGCGAAAATCTCCACCAGCCGGGGCTGATCCCGCAGGTCCGCCTGATAGAAGGTTGCGCCAGCCGGCACATTCGTCTTTTTGCCTGTATGCAGGTTGTCGATGATGACGACTTGGTGGCCCGCGGCCAACAGGCCATCAGAGATGTGGCTGCCGATAAAACCGGCCCCGCCCGTGACGAGTACTTTCATGCGGTCTTGTTCCCTCCAGGAGATTGAATGGCATCAGGTGGCGAAGCCACGATTTGCGTGCGGAAACGTGAAGACGTGAAACGTGAGATCAGGTGACGACACCTCACGTTTCACCTTTCAATCGGTTGACCGACCGACTAACGCTTGTGCATTAGTTCCTCGCTCGTACTGCATACTGTTCGCCTTCAGTATACGGGAGCATACACAAATCGGGAAACAGCGTTGGCTGTTTTGTTGGGTCGCGGGTACAATAGGGCCTGTCGGCTGGTCTCTGTTCCGCACACCATTCAGACCCCAAAGACCCAAGACACCCAGAAAGACAGGCAAAATGCTCATCCACAACGCAACGGTTCTGACCTTTGACGACGACAACCGGGTGCTGGCCGACGGCGCGGTCTGCTACCGCGGCGATGAAATTGTGGCGGTCGGTGGGAGCCGGGAACTGCTGGAGCGCTTCCCCACTCTGCCCCGCTGGGACGCCCAGGGGCTGCTGCTGATGCCCGGCCAAATCTGCGCCCACACCCACTTTTACGGCGCATTTGCCCGGGGGATGTACATTCCCGGCGCGCCAGCCAAAGACTTTCCCGAAATTTTGCAAAAGCTCTGGTGGCCCCTGGACCGGGCCCTGGACCTGGCCGGGGTGGAGAGTTCGGCGGAGGTATGCCTGGTGGACGCTATCCGCAACGGGACGACGACCCTCATCGATCACCACGCCAGCCAGACCGCCATCGATGGCAGCCTGGACGCCATCGCCGGCGCGGTAGAGCGCAGCGGGCTGGCTGCGGTTCTCTGCTACGAAGTCACCGACCGGGACGGACCCGCGGCCGCGGCCGCGGGTATCCGGGAGAATGTGCGCTTCGCCGCGACAACTCGCCACTCGCCACTCGCCACCCGCCTTTCGGCCACCTTTGGCCTCCACGCCAGTATGACCCTCTCCGACGCCACCCTGGAAGCCTGCGCGGCCGAGAGCAGCCGCTTTCACGTCCACGTGGCCGAACACCCGGCGGACGCCTGGGACAGCCTGGCCCGCAGCGGGCAACGCACGGTGGAGCGGCTGCACAGCTTTGGGATGACCGCTCCCCAGAGTATCTTTGCCCACTGCATTCACATCGACGCCTGGGAGATGGCTCTGCTGCGGGAGACGGGCACGCAGGTCTCCCACCAGCCCCGCTCGAATATGAACAACGCGGTGGGCGCGGCGGCTGTGCCGTCGATGTTGCGGGGCGGGATGGCGGTCTGCCTGGGCAACGACGGCTTCAGCAACGATATGTTTACGGAAATGAAAGTGGCAGACCTGTTGCACAAAGTGAGCAGCGCTGATCCCCGCACCCTGGGCGCGGACAAAGTGGTCCAGATGGCGGTTCACAACAACCGGGCCCTGGCTGCCCACTTTTTTGACAAGCCTGTCGGTGTACTGGCCCCCGGAGCTTTCGCCGATCTGATTCTGCTCGACTATTACCCGACCACCCCGCTCAGCGCTGACAACCTGCCCTGGCACATTCTTTTTGGCATCAGTGGCGGCCACGTACATAGCACCATCTGCCGGGGTACGGTTCTGATGAAGAATCGGGAATTGTTGACACTGGACGAAGCCGAAATCACTGCCCGCAGCCGGGAACAGGCCCAGGCGACGTGGAAAAGATTCTGGAATTAGGAGCGAATGAATGACGATTGACTCACATACAAAGCCTACCCTGGCCGTCATCGGCGGGACCGGGGCAGAGGGATCAGGGCTGGTATTCCGCTGGGCCGCGGCTGGCTATCCGGTGATTATCGGCAGCCGCAGCCGGGAGAAAGCCCTGGCCGTTGCCGCGGAATTGGGCGTGGAATTGCCGCCGGGCAGCGGGCGCATCACCGGCGACGAGAACGGGGCCGCCGCGGCCGCGGGGGATGTGGTTGTCCTCAGCGTGCCCTACAGCGCGCAGGCAGGCACAATCGCCCAGATCGCCGAAGGCTGCCAGGGCAAAGTGCTCGTGACGGTGGGGGTGCCGCTCAAACCGCCAAAGGTTAGCACCGTCTGGCGGCCAGAGGCTGGCTCTGCGGCAGAGGAGGCCCAGGCCCAGTTGGGGCCAGCCGTGCGGGTGGCTGCTGCCTTTCAGAATGTGAGTGCCGCCCACCTGAAGGATCTCTCCTACGAGGTTGCCTGCGACATTCTGGTCACAGGCGATGACAAAGAGGCCAAAGCGGTCGCCAGCGAACTGGCCGCGGCGGCGGGGATGTTTGGCATTGACGCGGGACCCCTGGCCAATGCTTCGGTGGTCGAAGGGCTGACCGCACTGCTGATTGGCGTCAATATCCGCCACAAAATCAAGAGCAGCGGCATTCGCATCACAGGGATCGCCAGAGAGTGACTCGTCCTCCCCGTATGCTTCCTGCTACCGAACAGCCCCCTATTCCCCCACCCACTCCTCCGGCTACCCCGTCCCCTGCCCCCCAGCGGACAGATCGCCGGGTTCTGCTCAACACAGGCAGCCTGGCGGCTTCCAGCCTTTGGCGTGTTGGCATCAGCTTTGTGCTCCAGTTGGCGATTGCCCGGCTGCTGGGCGCGCAGGGCCTGGGGCAATATGCCACGGCCCTGGCCTGGCTTAATGTCTGTCAGATTTTGAGCGAATTGGGGCTGCCCCAACTGCTGGTTCGGGATCTGGCCCGCCACCCGGAACGTAAACGCACTCTTTTTCACGCTGCGTTGGTGGCTCAGTTGACGGCTGCTCTTCTGATTTGGGGCGCAATCTACGCGCTGACAGCCCTGCTCCCCTATCAGCCAGAGACCCGGTTCGCCCTGCTTTTCGTCACAGCTTCCTTGCCTTTTTTTGCCATAACGTCCGCCAGCGAGATGCTCTTTCAGGCCAGCGAGCGGATGGAACTGGTGATGGGCGTGGAGGTGACGATCAATACGCTGATTGTGGCGGGCAGTCTGGCTGTGCTTGGGCAGGGAGGGGGGGTCGTCGCCCTGTGTGGGGTGCTTGTGATCACCCAGGCGATTTCGGCGGCTCTCTGCGGGTGGCTGGTCTATCGGGGGCGGCTGTTGGGTGACCCACCCAGGGACACCAGCGGGCAACTGCAGGAGAATCTTCGCTATTTGTGGGGACACGCCCGTCCATTCTACGGATTGGCCCTGGCCAACGTTCTCCTGCATCGGCTGGATATTCTGTTGCTCAGCATCTTTGCCGGGGAAAAGGTCACGGGGATTTACAGTGCGGCCTATCTGGTGGTGCGGGTGCTGATTATTCTGGCCCAGACCTGGTGGCAGTCCCTCTACCCGACGCTCAGCCGTCTGCGGGTGCAGGCAGAGGAGCAATACAGACGGCTGGCTTCTCTCTCCATCCGATTCGGGCTGATGGCCTTTCTGCCCGGGGCGGCGTTGAGCGGTGGTGCAACCGATTGGCTGCTTGGGATCGTCTATCAGGGCGAGGATCACAGCGCGGCGCTGGCGGCCTATTCGGCCCTCATCTGGGCAGCGCCGGTCTTTCTGGTTGCCTCCTATGCGGTCAATCTCCTGCTTGTGGAGCGGCGACCCCAGGGCAGTCTGCTGATTGCCGGTACACATATCGTCGTCGCGCTATCTCTGCTCCCTTTCTTGACAGCCCGCTGGCAGGCTCTGGGCGCGGCGCTGGCAATGGTGGCTGCCATCGGGTGCAGCGGGCTTGTGGGCCTGGCCCTGCTGCGGGGGCTGAAAATTCAGGCCGGGTTGCCCCGCCAGCTGGTTCTGCTGGTGGGGGCCACCCTGGCCGCGGCGCTCTTCCAGAGGTGGCTGGGCACGATTTTCCCCGGATCAGCCCTGTGGCCGCTGCTCCTGCTGGCAGGCAGCGCGCTCTATCTGGCGTTGATCTGGTGGGGAGGCGCGCTTTCCGGCGGCGACCTGGCCCTGCTGCGCAATGCGCTGCGCCGTAAATAGCAGTTTGGTTAACCGCGTCCGATCCGTTAGAATGGGTATTTGGCATTTGGGAACGGATCGGCAAAGGGATCAAAAATTGACGGTTGCAGGCGCAGAACCCCTCCAAAATGACGCTGACACAGGCGATAATCGGGAAAAGATCGAGCAGAGCTATCGGGTGTTGATGATCGCCCCGACCAGCTTCTTTGCCGACTACGGCTGCCACGTACGCATTCTGGAAGAGGCCCGCATCCTGCAAAAAATGGGCCACCGGGTGACGATTGTCACCTATCGCAACGGCAACGACGTGCCGGGGCTGGACATTCGGCGCACATTGCCGATTCCCTGGCGACGGGAATATGAGGTAGGATCGAGCCGTCACAAAATCGCCTTTGATGCGCTGTTGGGGCTGAAGACGCTGGAATTGTTGCTGCGGGAGCGTTTTGATGTAATCCACGCCCACCTGCACGAAGGCGCGTTGATTGGGCTGGTGTTGGGCCGTCTCTTTGGTCTGCCAGTGGTCTTCGACTTTCAAGGCAGCCTGACCGGGGAGATGGTGGATCATAAATTTTTAAGCGAGAAGAGCCGTCTGTTTGCTCCGCTGCTGCGGCTGGAAACCTGGATTAACCGGACCGCACAGGCAGTGTTGACCAGCACAAGCAATGCCCAACGGCTGTTGGTAGAACGCTTTGGCTGTGATCCGGAGCGGGTGCAGACCCTGCCCGATTCGGTGAACAGCGATGTCTTTCGCCCCGCGGATACTTATCCTGCCGGGGAGTTGGATGCGCTGCGGCAGAGCCTGGGCATTCCAGCAGACCGTCGTCTGATCGTCTATTTGGGGCTGCTGGCCGAGCATCAGGGGACCAGCCATCTGCTGCGGGCCATGCAGTTGCTGGTGCAGAAACAGCAGGATATCCACCTGCTCCTGATGGGATTTCCGGGTGTGCCCGTCTATCAGAAGCAGGCCAATGATCTGGGCATCGGCGATTTCGTGACGCTGACCGGGCGGATTCCCTATGGAGATGCGCCCAAATACCTGGCCCTGGGCGATGTAGCCGTAGCCCCCAAGCTGAGCGCCACCGAAGGCGCGGGCAAGCTGCTCAATTATATGGCCGTGGGTCTGCCAACTGTGGCTTTTGATACGCCGGTGGCCCGGGAGTATTTGGGGGTTGACGGGGTCTTTGCCCGGCGGGGAGATGTGGAGAGTTTGGCGGAGTCGATTGCGCATAATTTTTCTCTACAAACGGAAACGGCTGAATTGTTCAAGCGGATTGGTGAGATTTCGCGGCGGCGTGCCTCGCAGAATTTTGGTTGGGAGACAGCTGGCGATCAGATTGTTGACGCTTACAGAAACTTGGTCGGGCCGCAACTTACTGAATCCGCAGTTCAAAGGGATCGGATTGCAGTACGAAACAGTGCAGTGGAGCAGCGCAATGTCGGATATACTGCCAGGTCTTGATGCAAAGGTGATTGGACTATGAGGTCAGACAAACTGCCTGATGCGGATCTGATTGCCAGGATCAATTCGGTAGATTGGTATCATACGATTAAGTTGGGACAGGGAATTACGACACCCGGGCAGTACGATCATCAACCCTATCTGCACTATTACAGATTCCCGGATAGTCTACGCGACACAACAGTATTGGATGTTGGGGCAGCCAGCGGCTTTTTCTCGTTCGAGTTCGAGCGGCGCGGGGCGCAAGTGACAGCGACGGATCTGCCGAATTGGTTTGACCACGACTTTGGCGCAAATTATATGCCTGATCAAACGCTCGAAACCGGTAACACTTATCTTCACCAGCCATTTGAGATCGCCAAGGAAGCTTTGGGGTCTCAGGTGCATAGACAGGCCCTGAATATCTACGATCTATCACCAAATATGGTGGGCATGTTCGACCTTGTCTTCTGTGGAAGTCTATTGATTCACCTCACAGATCCCATTCGCGGGCTTACAAAACTGGCAAGCGTGACGAAGCACAAGGCTATCATTGCAACCCTCGTCAGCGTTGATGAGGCGGAACGTTCCATTGCCCATATGATTGGACATCAACGCGGAGATGGTTGGTGGATACCGACGCGTGCCTGCCTGGAACTGATGGCTGTCTGTGCCGGGTTTGTCGGCATCGAGTGGGTCAGCGAGTTCCGGATTGACCAGCGTGACGGAAGCCCAGGCCCCTATCATGGCGTCATTACATGCGTATAAAACCTACGAAAACTGGACACTCGACACCTTACACCGAGACGAGGCCGTCGCAGAGCAACGGACAGAGCCATCGATTCCCGAAACTGTGACAGAGACGAAGTCGTCGGATATCGCGTCACTACAGGCAGAGATTACACATTTACGGTCGTTGCTGGCGGCATATGAACAGGGGCGATTTATCAGGTTTATGCGCCGGGTTCGCAAATTTCTTGGGTAATCCCCATATAATATCGGGCCGTGACGAATGGAAATTTAAAGATTACCGATGATTGGACACATACGAGAACTCATTACATATCGAGAATTGATTTGGAATCTAACCTTGCGTGAATTGAAGACACGCTATAAGGGCAGTATTTTGGGATTCTTTTGGGGATTGCTCAGTCCGCTGGCAATGATGCTCGTTTTTACGTTTGTGTTTACAGTGATGATGCCGAACACACAGGTAGAAAACTTTCCGATATTCGTTCTCACCGGTTTGCTACCCTGGAATTTCTTTACATCTGGGGTGATGGGTGGAATCAGCAGTGTCGTTGCCAATGGCAATCTGGTCAAAAAAGTCTACTTTCCACGCGAAGTACTCCCAACGGCCAGCGTCCTGTCGAGTATGATCAATTTTCTGTTGGCGTTGGTGGTTCTGGCTCTTGCGCTCCTGGTCTTTGGAGCAAAAATCAGCCCGTGGATTTGGCTGTTGCCGCTGATCATCCTTGTCCAGACGGTTCTAATTCTTGGTATCGTCCTTTTTCTGTGTACGGTGAACGTATTCTATCGAGATACGTTGATGATCGTTGATGTTGTAATGCTGGCCAGCTTTTTCCTGACCCCAGTCTTCTACCCTATTGACATTCTGCCAAAAAACTACGATCTTTGGGGAGTAACGTTAGATATTCACCGCTGGGTCCGAATCCTGAATCCAATGGCATCCCTTATCACAGCGTACCGGGATCTCTTTTACTATGGCTATCGAACAGAAATTTATTTTCTGTTGCGTACAATTGCTACATCTATAGTGTTCCTTGGCCTCGGGTATTGGTTTTTCCTGCGCTTTAGTGGTCGTTTTGGTGAGGAAGTATAAGCAAAGTATGGACACCGCATGAAATATGTAGAGTGGGAGGCGTGCAGGCTGTCGGAAGGCGTGATACGATGCTGTTGGCTATGAAAGGTGCAAAATGCGTAAGCTAAGATACAAGGTTGTGGCATTAGGCTCATTGGCGGTTATTCTGACTTTGCTCATGATGACAAAGTTGTCTGCGGCGTCGGCCACCACCAATGGCTTTATCGTCGAGTATGATATTCCAGGGAATGCGTTGAATCTCGTTGTCGAGGCACCGGGACGCGTCTGGTTTACGCTACCGGAGAGCAGCGCCATCGGTTCTCTGGTCGTGACATCTACTGTGGATTTTACCTTTCAGCAATTCAACACACCAACAGCAAATAGTCAACCCTACGATCTCGTCTACGATGCTAGTCGGTCGGTTATTTGGTTTTCCGAATTGGCGGGGAATCGAATCGGACGCCTAGATATGCATAGTGGGAGCATTCAGGAATATCCAATTCCGACGCTGAGCAGTGAACCGACGGGAATTGCCTTGGGGCCGGATGGTACAATCTGGTTTACCGAGCGTGCCGGAAATAAGCTTGGCAATTTCAATCCCAATTCGGCTATATTCACGGAATATGCACTCAATATAGCCAATGCCAAACCTGAAGATATTGTTGTACAAAAGAATGGGGAAGTTTGGGCGACTGGCCCAAATGTCCACAATATTTTTGGATTTATTCCTGCCAGTCAAGCGATCTTTAATGTTCCAACCAGCGACATATTTACCGGTGTAATTGTCGAAGAACCGTGGAATGTAATGCTGGACAGTAGTGGCGTTCTCTGGGTGACAACCCGGACGGGCAACCGTTTGGGACGCTTTATGCCTGGCACTGTAACCTTCTGGCGCTGGTTTGCCATACCGACCGTTCAGAGTGAGCCAACTGGCATCGCGTTCAGCGTTATGGACGGTTTATGGCGAATCTGGTTCAGCGCCGGTGGCACAGGACGCGTGGGACAATTGACACTGCGGCCCACTGGCGAAATCGTTGCACTACGACAGTACGCTCTACCCGCTGCCCATAGTCGCCCGGCAGGACTCGCTGTGGATTTGCAGGGACATGTATGGATTGCAGAAAGCAACAGCCAAAAAATCGCGGAGTGGACTCCGCCCTATTTTTTCTTTGTCTATCTTTCCTCTATCTTTGCCAACAATCAAGTTTCCTGAAAAGGTTGTGCTTTCGCTCTTGTTCACGCTTTCAGCCAGATCTCGAATTTCTAATTTTGACTACTGAACAACATCTGCCCGGTTCATGATAGATCGAACTGGTCTTTCCATCGCTCGACAGGCATCTTGATTGTCCACAGATGTGGGCATCTGTTTAGGATGTGTGCCGCAAAGGTATCACACGCTACGAAGGGAGTCTTCTGATGAGTCAAGCACGAAGGACAGGCCGCAAATTGTTGTGTTCAACTCTCGCTATCTTGTTACTTGCAGCCAGTCTGCTGTTACCAAGAGAGGCCTATGCGGATGAAGTTCCGACAAGTGGGGCTGAGCCAGCCGCTCCTGGCGCGTTAGGTACGGCACCGCTTTTCGGTGTACAAATGTACGGGAACACAGGCAAGACGGTGAAGTATTTCCCGTTCCTGACCGAAAGTAAGGCGAGTTGGTTACGGGTGCAGATTCACTGGCGTAGTGTCGAGCCGCTCAATACGACGCCAAACCTGTACAATTGGGCTTCGGTGGACGGAAGTGTAGCAGCAGCACTCGACACACAAATAAATCTCATTTTGACAATTGAATCCGCCCCTGGTTGGGCTGCTACTCATAAAAATGGACCCATCGATAAGGTTGACATCTCAGAATTTACTGAATTCATGCAAGCTCTTGTCGAACGGTACGATGGCGACGGAATTGATGACGCGCCCGGGTCACCGGTGGTCAATTATTTCGAGCTGTACAACGAACCGGATGGCCATTGTTCTGGCGTCTTTAGGTGGGGTGCTGCCGGAGACAAATATGCCGCAATGCTCAAGGCTATCGCTCCTGCCATCAAGCAAGCCAATCCCAATGCAAAGACCGTCTTTGGCGGGATTGCCTTCGACTGGTTCAACTCTAAGAGCTGCGACCCCAACGCTCTGACTGATAATTGGCCGGTAAAGGGAGGCCCATTCGTATTCGAGTTCCTGGACGATGTACTCAAAGCTGGCGGCGGTCAATATTTCGATGTGATGAATTTTCACTTTTACAGTGCATTTGCTCCTAACTGGACACGTTTTCCAGGATCAAACGGTCTTTCGGTTGGATTGTTGGAAAAAACCAACTACGTGCGCCAAAAATTGCAGGACTATGGCGTCGGCGACAAACCGATCATCATCACCGAAGCGGGGCATAACAGCAATCCGACCCCGGGCAATGATACATCTCAGCAAATGCAAGCCCAATTCGTACCTGTTTTGTTCAGTCAGGGGATGGCAGGAAGGTTGCAGATATTGATATGGTGGTTATTGTATGATCTAACGTTAGATGACTATCCATTTCAAAATGGCCTAGTCACTAGAGGCGATCCAATCCCAGAAAAGAAACTTGCCTTTGATGCCTACAAGACAGCCGTCACTCAGCTTGGTTCGGCAAGTTTTGTGCGGACATTGTCTGCAGCCGAAACCGGTCTTCCGCTCAACGGTTTCCCGACAATGGAGGCATACAAATTCCACGAGCTTACATCAAACAACACGCTGAAGCGCATAATCTACACGGCCTGGCTTGACCCCATGTGGGAAGAAGCGAACAAGACGCCAAAGCCGCTGAAGTTACCGGCAAAGCAGGTAACCATTCGCGACATCTACGGCACGGTAAAAGCAACGATCCAAGACGCCGACGATGGCAAGATGGATAACAGGACGACAGTCGGCATCACCGGAGAGCCTGTCTACATCGAAGTCGATCCTGCTGATAACATTAATCTCCTTTTCCTATCCCGTATCAGCAGATGACGAGATGGTTTGGTTTCCGATTTGACACAGTTCGAAGAAGCAGAGATAAATGACCGTCTCTGCTTCTTCGATTCTGCATCACGGGCATTCTGTGCGCATTATGGTATGATGGGGAACACGAATTACATCGCCAGGCGGTGTGACTACGGAGAGGGAACGAGAGTTGATTGATAAATTTCTACGAAATAGCAGTGGGAGTGCTGTGGGACTTATTGTGCTGGTAGCTCTGTTTTGGATGATACAATCCAGCGTCCAAACAACCGCGGTCGGTGCTTACTCTATTTCAAACATGCCTATCCCAGAGACAAGCCGGGCAGATTCGCCGCACTTGTACCACCCCAGCGTCAATGTCACAGAGGTCCTCACCTCTTTTGCACCAGCGTTTCAGGCTGTTGTCTGGAGTGTAGACGCTACCACATCGTTGACTTCGCAAAATACTAAGGGGGCCAGCTATTTGCCGGTTGTCTATCGAGCGTCTGCGCAACAGACCGGGCAGACAGACCCGCCGCCCTTGTGTCGTTTTGGTGTCAACGCAACCGGAGCACTCGCCCCATTACCGTTGAAAGACTTACGTGTTGGCTGGTATGTGAATTACCGCGCATCTTCATCCCCGGAACGCCCAGGCGGAATCGAATATCTGCCGATCATTCGGCTGACCCAAACTGGCACAGACAGCTACTCGTATCTGCCCCAGGAAACAGAGTTAATTCAGGCAATTGTAGCGAATCCTGGCACCGGTTGGCTTATTGGCAACGAGCCGGATCGGCGTATCTACCAAGACGATATTACGCCGGATGTATACGCTCAGGCATATCACAAACTACATGAGCTAATTAAATCAACCGATCCCACTGCACAGATTTTCGCCGGTTCGATTGTGCAGCCTACACCTGTGCGTCTTAAGTATCTGGACATGGTGCTAAGCGCGTATCGCAACCGATACGGCACTTTAATGCCGGTTGACGGCTGGAGCATTCACAACTTTATTCTTAATGAAGCAAGCTGCGAGCACTTCCCAGCCTCTCAATGTTGGGGCGCGGATATTCCTCCGGGTGTCGATGACAAGGAGGGGCTGCGCCTCGATGTGCAGGATAACGATAATTTTACCCTGTTTCAAGAGCAGATCGAGCGTTTCCGCCGTTGGATGACGGACAAAGGATATGGCGGTCTGCCCGTTTACTTGTCAGAGTATGGGGTATTGATGCCCGCGGGCTACGGTTTTCAGCCCGACTTCACTGCGGATCGTGTCAATGCCTTTATGGACAAGACGTTTGACTATATGCTTACCACAACTGATCCCATCCACGGCAATCCCAACGATGGGCATCGGCTGATACAACGCTTCTCCTGGTATAGCACCACTGATACAACCTACAACGGGCGTCTGTTCGATCCGGGTACATCTGGACCTACAGATATCGGTAACAATTACGCCGACTACACAAAATCGCTTTCAGCCACAGTTGACTTTTATCCATCGCGTATCTTCTCGTATCCCTCTGGGCCGAGTTCACAGAGTGAGCCGATAACATTAACGCTAAAAGCAACGATAGCCAATAGCGGCAACACCTTATCAGCATATCAAGTGCGTATACAATTCTATGGCGGAGACCCCAGTACGGACGGCAGACAGATCGGCGTGGATCAAACAATGACCTTGACCGGATGTGGTGACAATCAAACGGCCCAGGTGGAGTGGGCCAACGTGCCGCCGGGTAGCCATCCGATTTATGTGCGTGTCGAAGCGGTGGACACTATGACACCTGAGCCGGAGACAGCCAAAAGCAACAATACGAGGAGTCAGATTATCCTGGTGGGAGCGAAAGGCGTCTTTATGCCGATCATCAGTCGTTGAGGGGTACGCATTCCAACACGAGCGGTCCGTTCGTCGACAACGTGCTTGACCAAATAGCTGTAAAGGGATAGGAGTCAAACTCTAGTGAGCCGTGCCGTGCAACAAGTCACACGCCAAACACGTGATAAATCGTGTGTCGAGAGGACAGCCTGTGGCCTCTCGTATTGTTGATCGTACCGTTTTGCTCATCAGCCACGAAATGGTGGGCAAGCATATGGCAGGTCCGGGGATTCGCTACTATCATCTGGCGACTGTGTTGGCCCGCCATTTCAACCTGACTTTGGCGATTCCCCGCCAGCCAGACCCGTCCGCTGCCATTTCTATCAACAAACTTGGGTTTTCAGAATTTCCTGTCGTCTCATACGTGCGCGGTTCTTGGGAGACCATTGAGGCCCATGTACGGCAAACGGAGATAGTGATCCTCCCTAGCGATACGGCAGCGGATTTTCCCCAATTGGCACATTCGGATGCATCTCTGGTCGTCGATGGCTACGATCCCCTGCTGCCCGAGTGGCTGGCCCTTTACGGCGTTACCGAGTCAGAGAGCGGCGGCCAGCATTGGCGGCAACGAATGCACGCATTGCACCATCAACATCGGATGGGTGATTTTTTTATTTGCGCCAGCGAACGCCAACGTGATTGGTGGTTGGGCATGTTGGAGGCCCACGGACGCATTAACCCGTGGACATTTCGGGAAGATAGTTCGCTGCGCAGGCTCATCGATGTGGTCGCCTATGGCCTGCCCGATGGTGAGCCGACTTGGACCCGACCTGTCCTCAAAGGCATTTGGCCTGGTATTGGCCCAGATGACAAAGTGATTCTGTGGGGGGGGGGGCTTTGGCTTTGGCTCGACCCACTCACTGCGATCCGCGCTGTGGCTGTTCTCTGGCAACAGCGGCAGGATGTGCGTTTGGTCTTTCCAGGTACCCGGCATCCGAACCCACTCTTGGGTGATATTAGCAGCCATAATCAGGCGGCCAAATCCTTGGCTCTGGAGTTGGGACTGCTTGACAAAGCGATTTTTTTTGGCGATTGGGTAGCTTATGAAGACTGGGCAAATGTGCTATTGGAAGCAGATGTCGCGTTGAGTCTGCATTTTGACACAGTTGAGACGCGTCTGGCTTTTCGCAGTCGGGTGCTAGAGTATATTTGGGCCGGACTGCCTATTATAGCAACCACAGGTGATGCAACCGGTGAACTGGTGGAGCACTTTGGGCTGGGAACGGTTGTTGACTATACCGACACCGACGCCGTAGCCCAGTCAATTGGACGCCTGCTTGAAAAGCCGCGCGACGCTCTGAAAGACGCCTTTGCAGAGGCCAGACGGGAACTGCGTTGGGAGGCTGTGGCCCAGCCGTTGATCGCTTTCTGTAGGCAGCCACGCCGTGCGCCAGATCGAACAGCATTGGGCGACACTATCGGCAACCCCGCAACAGTTGATACCATCCATTCTCTGGCAGGGCAGGTGGACGCGCAGAAGCAGGTGATTGCCCATTTGCAGGTGCGGAATGAACAACAATCGCGCCTGATTCGCGCCTATGAGCAGGGGAAATTCATGCGTTTCATGCGCTGGCTGTCTTCAGTGCGGCCTGGTGTGTAGCGGTGCAATCACCCTTCGCGACATCCTGCAGGATCGGCTTTGGGATACAAATCGGCAAAATTATCGCAAGAAAAAAATGCGTAAGGAATGGGCATGGGCAAAGTACTGATTACCGGCGGTGGCGGCTTCATTGGCTCCAATCTGGCAGACCGTCTGTTGCGCGAAGGGCACGAAGTGACAATCTTTGACAATCTTTCTCGTTCCGGCGGCGAATCCAATGTACGCTGGCTGAGAGAAGGCCATGGGGACGGTACCTTTCGGCTGGTGCGGGCCGATCTGCGCGATTTCGACGCTCTGCAGCGAGCCGCCGAGGGGGCACAGCGCATTTATCACCTGGCCGGGCAAGTGGCAGTGACCACATCCGTACGCAATCCGCGCATGGATTTCGAGGACAACGCCCTTGGCACTTTCAATGCCCTGGAAGCAGCCCGTCTGGCCGGCGATGATCCCATCTTCCTCTACACAAGCACCAATAAAGTCTACGGTGGCATGGAAGAAGTGGCGGTTGAGAAGGGAGAAACCAGTTACCACTACGCCAATCTGCCCCACGGCGTGCCAGAGAGCCAGCCTCTGGATTTCCATTCGCCCTATGGCTGTTCCAAGGGGGCGGGAGATCAGTACACCCGGGACTATGCGCGTATCTACGGCCTGCGGACTGTCGTCCTGCGCCAATCGTGCATCTACGGCTACCGTCAGTTTGGTATTGAGGATCAGGGCTGGGTGGCCTGGTTTATCATCGCCGCACTCAAGGGACGGTCCATCTCCATTTACGGCGACGGCAAACAGGTGCGGGATGTGCTGTTCGTGGACGATCTGCTAGACGCTTATGATGCCGCTGTGCATAATATCGACGTGGCTGCCGGCCAAGTTTACAACATCGGCGGTGGCCCGGACATCACTATGAGCATCTGGGCCGAGTTTGGCCCGTTGCTGGAGAAACTGCTGGGTAGAACTATTCCTGTGACCTACGCGGACTGGCGACCTGGCGATCAGCGCATCTATATCAGTGACATTCGCAAGGCGGCCCGGCAATTAGGCTGGGTACCTCAGATCTCGGTCGAAGAGGGCGTCACCCGACTCTTCACGTGGATCCGCGACAATCAGCGCCTCTTTTCCCATCTGTAGAATCTGTACTCTCGAAGCGACCATACGATGAACCTCTCTGCTTCTGTGATTGTGCTGGCATGGAACGGCGAAAAGTATCTGGAACGTTGTCTGGCGGCACTGCTCGCCCAGGACTACACGCCTTTGCAGGTGATCGTGGTGGACAACGGCTCCACCGACGCCTCGGTGCCGATCGCCCAGGGCTTTGGGCCGCGCCTGGAATTGGTGCAGAATGGCTACAACTTCGGTTTTGCGGGCGGCGTCAACATTGGAATCCGCCACGCGACCGGTGATGTGATCGTCCTGCTCAATCAGGATACTGAAGTACAGCCCGGCTGGCTGCGCGCGCTCGTAGATACTTTTGGCGCGGACAAAGCCGTCGGTATTGTAGGCAGCAAGGCACTCTATCCCGGTAGCGGCCGATTACAACACGCGGGCGGGTTTCTGCGCGCGGGGGATGCTTTCGCATACCACCTCGGCCAGGACGAAGAAGATCACGGCCAGTACGACACCGTGACGGACATGGATTATGTGACAGGCACGGCGTTCGCCATTCATCGTAAGGTGATCGAGGAGATCGGCACCCTGGATGAAGGCTTCTTTCCCGCCTTCTATGAAGAGACCGACTATTGTTACCGAGCGCGGCGGGCCGGTTTTCGGGTTGTATACCAACCTGGCGCTGCGCTGCTGCATCACGAGACGACGAGCTTGCCGCGGGATAGCTACGCGCTTGTCTCCGCCTTCCACCGCAACCGGGTGCGTTTTGTGTTGCGCCACTGGGCCGAGGATGAACTGGTCGCTTTCATTGAGGCCGAACAGCAAGCAACGGATGACACCCTGTGGCTCGACGACGCCGTGGCCCGAGGCCGCGCCTATTGGCATAATCTGGTTCACCTGGCGGAGATTGCCCGCCAGCGCCATGCCGATGCCTTTCTGGGCGCGGCGTGGGACCCAGGACAGGCGCGCCGGTTGGCGGATGATCTGGATGCGTTGCGCCAGCGCTCCCACAGCCGGGTACATGCGCTGGTGCAGATGGAGCAGTCCCACACACAGCCGGCCGGTCAGCCGCAACCGGTCGCCGGGTCGCAAGATGAGGCGGCGGCAGATACAGTTGGCGTCTCACCCCAAGAGACGCTCCAGGCATTGGCCGAACAGATTGCACGCAGCCAGATTCTTCAGGGAAACACCACCGACCATGCGTCTCTGCTCGACAAACTCGCGGCGCGTCTGCGCTCCCTCTGGCTATTGCTGCCCCCTCTGCGCCAACAATCCCGGATTAATGCCCAGGTTGCAGAGGCTCTACGCCTGTTGAGTGCTGAGACGCTTTCCGATCACAGTCGTCGGTTGTACACTGTTGAAACCCATCTGCGCGATCTGGACCGACGAACATACAGTAGCGAGGAGCATCTACGCTCTTTGGATAGAGATGTGCGCCGCCAAGAAGTCTGGATAGATCGTATGGCGCAGATGCTACATGACGACGATATGGCGATCCTGGATGCCCTGGGAATGCGGGCCGAACAATCCACGCTGAAGGAAAAACGAGCATGACCGAACTACGCATGGCAGAACCCGAAGATGTGATCGACATCCGCGATTCCGACGTTGATGTGGAAGAAATCATGGCGCGGATTCGCCAGCGCATCCGTGCGCGCCGGGCGCAGGCCCAAGCCCGTGGATTGGATTACGATCGGCTCACTGACGGCTCATTGGAAGGTGGATCAAGCCGGTTTCTCTCTGGAGATCTCTACTATGACATCTACCAGGTGCGGGAAAGCGCTGAAACGATTTGGGTGACCCTTTCTGTCGTTGGCGAACAACGTTATCCAAAGTTTCTCGTTTCTCTGTTGAATCGGCTGCGCCACGCCGCCCATCAATTGGTGCTCTACTACGTAAATATGCTGGCTGGCCGCCAGATCGTCTTCAACCGGGCAACGGCCAGCGCGGTGGCGGGGCTGGCTGAGGCGGGTGAAAGTACAGCCGAGCGTCTGCGCGGCCTGGAGCAGGAAGTGGCTACTCTCCGTGCTCATCTTGCCGCCCTGGAAATGAGTCAGAACCCGGATAGGACCAGCGAGTAGCCCCATGCAACGACGACGAATTGGCCTGGTGGTGCCCCGTTATGGCGAAGATGTGCTGGGTGGGGCCGAAGCCCTTGCCCGCGGTCTGGCCGAGCAGATTGTTGCTGCTGGTCTGGCCGATGTGCAGGTGTTAACCACATGCGCCCGCAACCATCATACGTGGGAAAATGAGATCGCTCCGGGCGTGTCGACTGTGCGAGGTGTGTCGGTGCAGCGTTTCCCCGTCGCCCATTCTCTGCGTGACAAAGAACGATACGAAGCGCTCCACCTTCGGCTGATTCGGCGGGAACAGATCAGCGAAAACGAACAATTCGAGTGGATCGATCAGAGCGCCCACTGCCCCACGCTGTACGCATATCTCGAAGATCACGGGAGATCGTTTGACTATCTTATCTTCATTCCTTATCTGTTTGGCATCACCTACTACGGCTCGGCCATCTATCCAGAACGTTCGATTCTCTGGCCCTGTCTGCACGACGAAATCTACGCCTATATATGCCCTACCCGGGATATGTACCGGACGTGCCTGGGTGCGATGTTCAACACCTACCCGGAAATGCGCCTGGCCCAGCGCCTCCACGGACGTCATCCCGGCGCGCAAATTGTGGGCTTCGGCATGGAGCCGTTCAGCACTGATGGGGAACGGTTTCGGCAGCAGCACGGGATCACCGATCCGTTCATCCTTTACTCCGGCCGTCTGGAAGGCGCCAAGAATGTACCCCTGCTGATCCACCATTTTTTGCAGTATAAAGCCGGGCGGAACTCCTCTTTCAAACTTGTACTCATGGGCCAGGGTCCCGAAAATATCCCCGATCATCCCGATATTATTCCCATCGGTTTTCGGATCGGACAGGAAAAGCTGGATGCCTATGCCGCGGCCGCGGCCCTATGCCAACCATCGGTGAACGAAAGCTTTTCTATCGTTATAATGGAGTCATGGCTGGCCGGCGCGCCAGTGCTGGTACATCGGGACTGCGAGGTGACCCACTACCACGTTCTGCGCAGCAATGGCGGTCTGGCCTTTCGTACAGACCAGGACTTTACTGCGGCGCTAGATTTGCTGTTGGGCGATAGTGGCATTCGACGACGGTTGGGAGGGAATGGCTGCGCCTATGTGCAGGGCGAATATGGCTGGTCCCAGGTTCTGGAACGATTCGAATCAGCCATGTATTTGTGGGACAAACTGCGCAAAACGACGTAACGCGTCAGCGTGACGCTTGAAAGGTGTTAGGAATGACCCGCCAGATTCATCAACTGCTGCCGACGCTGGCCTACGGTGACGCCATCGGCAATCATGTCCTCGAACTGCGTCAACTCTTTCGCGAGAATGGCTATCAGTCGGAGATTTTCGCCGAACGCTGGCACCCTAAACTAGGGGGGACATGCCGCCCTTTCCGGGAATATGACCGGGTGAGCGGGCCGGACAACGTCGTCCTGCTGCACTACTCCACCGGCGGGGATGTCAACACCTACGCAATGAACCTGCCGGATCAGGTGCTACTCTACTATCACAACATCACGCCCCCCCACTTCTTCTACGACGTCAACGGGGAATTTGCCCGACGTCTGATGGAAGCCCGCGCCTATCTCGCCGAAATGGCAGGCAAAGTGCCTGCCATCGCCGCGTCTCCTTACAATGCGAATGAACTGCGCGGGTTCGGCTTCGATGTTGTAGGTGTAGCGCCTCCTTTCATCCATTTCAGAAGATTGCATGAGGTCAACAACGACAAGGATGCGGAGGAATTTCGTAAACGTTTTGGCAAGTACGGCACATTCGATTGGCTCTCCGTGGGAAGATTGTCCCCTAATAAGCGAATTTCGGACATCATCAAAGCCTTTTACTATTATCAGCGATGGATTGATGCTGATTCACGCCTGCTGTTGGTAGGAACTTCGGAAGGTACGGAGAATTACGTTACGGAACTCTATCGCTTGGTCAGTCAACTGGAACTTGATGGCTCGGTCGTCTTTGTCGGTCAAGTTCCACATACAGTGTTGCCTTTTTGTTACCAAATGGCAGATATTTACATCTGCATGAGCGAGCATGAAGGATTCTGCTTGCCGTTGCTAGAGGCCATGCACTTTGGTGTTCCTGTGGTAGCCTATGCCTCCACTGCGGTCCCTGATACAATGGGTGATGCCGGTATGCTCATCCGTCGCAAGGAGCCGGCGCTTGTAGCAGAGGCCGTACATGAGATCGCCGTCAATACGGAACTGCGGCAGCAGCTAGTTGCAGGACAGCGCGCTCGGCTGTCGGTATACTTGCCGGAGGCCATCAAGAGTCAGATAATGACCATTCTTCAGCCCTTCCTACACAAGGTCGAGTGACGATGCGGATCGCCTTTGTGGTACAGCGCTATGGACCGGAGATCAACGGTGGCGCGGAGATGGAGGCCCGCTTGCTGGCGGAACATCTGTCGCCCTACATGCAGATCGATGTCCTGACCACCTGCGCGGTGGATTACATGACGTGGGAGAACTGTCTTGCGCCGGGGCTGGAACAGGTCAACAGTGTACCTGTGCGTCGTTTTCCAGTGCGTACGCCCAGGAATGTAGCTGCCTTCAATCGTTTTAGTAGCGAAATCCTGGCACGGTCGCGCAGCTTTTACGACGAGATGCAGTGGATGGAACTGCAAGGCCCAGACACACCGGAACTGTTCGACTACATCCAGCAGCACCAGGACGAGTACGATCTCTTCCTTTTCTTCACCTATCTGTATGCCACAACGTATGTGGGCCTGCAGCTTGCCCCCCACAAGAGTCTGCTCTTCCCTACGGCCCATGACGAGCGGTGGATCCACTTTGACATTTTTCGCCCCCTCTTTCATCTGCCACGGGGATTCATCTTCAACTCTCACGAGGAGGAAGAATTCACCCGTGCCAAGTTCAGGAACGACTACATCCCCGGTATTGTACTCGGTGTAGGCATCGACATTCCCTCCGTGCCTCTGGTGGAAACGCTGAAGGATGAGTACATTCTCTATCTGGGCCGTATTGATTCCAGCAAAGGTTGCGACGAACTCTTTCGCTATTTTCTGCGCTACAAAGAGGCGACCCGCGATCCGGTGAAACTGGTGCTGATCGGTGCGGCTGTGACGCCCGTGCCCCAACACCTGGACATCATACATCTGGGCTATATGAAAGAGGAGCGCTTCGCCTGGCTACGGGATGCACAACTGCTTGTGCTGCCCTCGGCCTACGAGAGTCTGTCTCTTGTAACGTTGGAGGCCTGGGCGCTGGGTGTGCCAGTGTTGCTCAACGGCCGTTCGCCTGTGCTGCGCGGCCACTGCCAGCGTTCCAACGGCGGGCTGTTCTACGACAACGAGGAGGAGTTTATCGAGTCGCTACGTCTGTTGCGGTTGAAACCAGAACTGAGGCTACGATTGGGCAGACAAGGTGAGGCCTATGTGACCCAGAATTACCAGTGGTCTCGGGTGACAAAACAGTACGTGGCGTTTATGCGGCAGATGTGTCAGCAGACGGCCTCTGGGATTTCAAGTGTAGGTGTCAACAGGCAGCGAGTCAACAGATCATGACAGCTTCACACGGGCCCACCCCTACTAGATATTCTACTATATCTTGGGTCTGGCACGATGTCATGCTTCCGTTTGTTATCACACGCTTGTCACTGCTCATCGTCGGATGGTTTGCGCAATACCTTCCTCCCAATCCCTATTATCCCCTTCAGGAAGCCATTGCCCGCGGCTGGCAATTCTCTCCCTTCAGGCTATTGGATATTTGGGGGAGATGGGACGCTGGCTGGTATTTGAGTATTGTTCGTGCAGGATACCTTGTTCGAGGGGAGATTGGCCTTGTGCAGAGCAATGTTGCGTTTTTCCCTCTCTACCCGTACACAGTCAAGCTATTTGCCCTTTTCATTCCCGAAAGGCTGCAAACACCCGGCGCACTCCTGTTGGTTGGTCTTCTGGTGTCGAACACATTTCTATTGAGCGCACTGTATCTGCTGCGTAATTTGACCGTTTCTCTGTTCGATGAGTCGATAGCAAGAAAATCTGTTTGGTATATACTTCTGTTTCCGACAGGATTCTTCTTTTCCTGCTTCTATGCTGAATCTGCGTTTCTCCTGTTCGCTGTGGCAACGTTTTATTTCGCACACAGACGTGCGTGGATGGCTGCCGGCGTGGCGGGATTCCTGCTGACGCTGACGCGTCCTCTGGGTGTTCTGATCGTTATCCCAGTGCTTTGGATGTATTGGGAATCGTTCGATCGACGATGGCGTTTACCAGATCGCAATGTTGCATGGATATTTCTAATTCCGGTGGGTATCTTGCTTCATTTTTGGAACATCTACACGATCACAGGGGATTTTTGGGCCCCCATCCATGTCCAGCAGGCCTGGAATCGGAACTGGGCAATGCCTTGGGAGACGATCCTCACGCCCGTTGACGCCCATCCATATATTTTGCCTATCGAGCAAGTGGCGACCATAGCATTTCTCATTTTTGGCGTGATATCTTTCGTGGTGATGCCATCTGCCAGCTACGGCCTATTCATCCTACTCTCGATGATTCCAATTTTGCTGAGTGGTACACTGATGTCATCGGTTCGTTACTATGGTGTTCTGTTCCCATTTTTTCTTGTACTGGCCAGGATGAGAAAAGGTAGGTTTCTCGAAGGGTTACTGATCACCTCCTTTGCCACAATACAGATTGCATTTATGATAGCTTGGAGCCAGTTCTATTGGGTGGAGTGATCAAACACTGAATTTGGCTATACCCAAGAGTGACAAGATGAACTTACCGGTGGCCGCCACTCCGATGTCGAGCAGGTGTAGGCAAAAGAATCATAAACCGCCGTCTATGGGAGGAGAAACATATGTATGGTATGGTTGATAGGGCGCAATATGAGGAACTGTGGCGCGAACTAGTAGAGATGCATCCCAGAGAGCACCATACGTATTTCATAGAACATAAAAAACGGTTTTACGAATTGTTTGACCACATGGCGTACTTTCTCCAGGACTTTCCGACACCCAGAGTAGCTGAGATCGGGCTGTCAGGCTTCACACGTCTGTATACGCAATTCTTCCCACACATTCGATTCGCGACGATTGATAGACCGGTCGAGCGGTATGGCACGAACGCTTCGTTTGGGCTAGAACAGTGTCATGCAGAGAATCACTACAATATCGACCTCAACCACGAATCGCTCAGTCCAACATGGGGTACACCTCCCTTGGGTGTATTCGACTATATAATCTTTTGTGAAGTCCTCGAACACCTGACCGTAAATCCAGTCCAACTGTTGGAGGAATTACTGAGTATCTTGTCGCCTAACGGCTATCTCTATTTGACCACTCCGAATTTCTTTTCATTGCATCATTTACAGCAAATTGCCAGACGTGAGAATCCACAGTATGTATTTCCCCGTCGGGGCGAGGATAAATACGCCAGTCATCATTTTCGTGAGTACAGCATGCCTGAGTTGTTGTCGTTTGTAGAGGAGGCCGGCGGGCAGGTCGTGAAAGCGTGTTATTCCGACTGTTGGCACGATGAGCGTGCAAAGCAAGCGCTGGAGAGTTATCCCGAGTTGCGTTCCAATCTTGTGATTGTCACCGCTCGGGCGGGGGCGAAAGTGAAAAAAGACGAATATTCTCCAGTGGATTTGACCCAACGTCCACCTGTAGATTTGTCCGAGATCACACGTCGTGATAGCGATGCCAACAATGACATTGAGACCGTCCAGAAAGTCGAAATTGCGCGACTGCGGGCGTTGGTGAGCGCCTACGAGAAGGGACGTTTCATGCGACTGATGAAGTGGCTGCACGAGAGAGGACTGTCTTAATGATTTCGATTGGAAGTTATCGATGTTCTCGATGGATGAGTTGATTTCCGTCCTAGCATTCATTTTTGTGAATGTACTTGCATTTGGCAATGCAAGATTATTGGCACGTCGTTTTTCAAGAGCAGTTGGAACAGACTGGCAGACCTATTGGTTAACACTTATTACGTGGTTTTGGGCGCAGGTTGTTATAGTCCAACTTATCCTGGGAACGCTCGGGCTGCTACGCTATCAATGGGTACTGAGTGCTGTACTGGCAATCTTCATTGTCCTCGTTGCCACAGAATATCGGAAACCATTCACCTATGCGGCTCCGATTGTATCGGAATGGTGGGTGAACTACCGGTTTGAGGCGGCGATTATGGCTGTTGGATTGGCAACAGTTGGTGTTTTGCTAACCGTGAACGCAATGACACCACCTGCCAATTGGGACTCTCTAACCTACCATCTCGAGTTTCCTGTGCAGTGGTACAAACAGGCGCGTCTTTCATTGGTGCTTACGCCCTTTGGCGATGGCGCGCCAACATATTATCCATTGAATGCAACCCTTGTCTATTCTTGGCTTCTGCTGCCGACTGGATCACTGGCAATTCCAGATATTGGGCAGGCCCCGTTTGTTCTTTTGGCACCCCTTGCCACCTATGCTGTTGCCCGACAGATACGAATTGATCGTCGCGGCGCTACGTGGAGTGCGCTCCTGGCCCTGTTTGTACCCATGGTATTGGTCAACGGAACTCTATGGTCCTATAGCGATATCAGTATGGGCGCAGCGTTTATGCTGGCATTATATTTCGTCGTGAAGCTAACCTCCGGCGCATCGTTTGAACGCGGAGTCATGGCTGGGCTAGCGCTTGGGCTTTTCATAGGAGTGAAAGGGCCTGCTCTGATCTATTGCCTGCCTCTGTTCGCTATTCTGGGCGTGTTCGTAATAAAATATCTCGTTGAAAATCCCTTCCCAATGAGCTTTAGGCTCATCGCATCAATTGTGCTGCCGCTAACAATCCTGGGGGGTTACTCCTACTTGCGCAATTGGCTCATTACCGGCAACCCCTTTTACCCCGTAACCTTCTCAATTGCAGGGCGGGTCATATGGGAAGGTGTGATTAGCATCAACGACTATCGACAACATCCATTTTATCGATTTAGCTTTATTGAAATGCTTTACCAACCGGGTTATTTCCCTCACTTTCTGCTACAGGTTATCCTCGCGCCGTTTGCCGTATGGCGAGAATATAAATATCGCAATAACCCCAGTCTTTTCATGCTTCTGCTGGCTGCATCACTTTATGGTCTGTTTTATCTTTTGATGCCTATTAGCGTAACAATTGTGCAATCAGGTAATAAAAGTGGTCAAAAGTGCGAAAAATGA
>JAHDWH010000387.1 GCA_023384455.1 Caldilineaceae bacterium
TCCAACCCCACCCCAGCCCTCCCCACATTGGGGAGGGGACTGAATCGACCCTCCCCCAATTTGAGGGGGAAACTGCATCAGCCCCTCCCCCGCAGCGGGGGAGGCTGGGAGGGGGTCTCTTCGCCGGTCTCGTAGGGGCCGGCCTGCTGCTGGCTGGCTTTGTCCAGGCCGACCACAACTGGTTTTTTGACAACGCCTTCACCAAAGACCAGTGGCGGGAAGTGGCAGGCTATCTGCGCGGACACATCGACGAGAAGAATCCGGTCGTACTGGTCAGCGGTCACGCCTGGCCCATCTGGCGCTACTACCTGCCAGAGATCGAGCCAGTGCGCCTGCCGGCGATGGAAATTTTGGATGTAAAGGCAGTGGTGGATTTGGAGAGCAGCGCCCAGGTTTTGCGTCCTGCCCTTCTGGGGGCAGAGAGCGTCTGGCTGGTGAATTGGCAGGCGGAGGTCATCGACCCCGGCGATGTGGCCGGGTTGCAATTGCAACGAGCCGGTCAGGAAGAACCGCTCACTGCCCAATTCTGGGGGCTGCGGGTACGCCGCTTTATCGAAGTGGACGCCCGGGCCATCAGTAACGCACCGCCCATCCAACAGCCTTTCCAGGCCAATTTTGGCGATAGTGTGGAACTGCTGGGCTATTCTTTGGAAAAGAACGGGGATCTGTTGCTCTTTTGGCGTCTGCTACAGCCCGGCCTGCCCCTGCCCGATCTCTACCTGACCGGGGAAACCCGCACAGCCGACGGCCTGCTCTTTTCCCGGATGGGCGACCGCCGCCTTGCGGCCTATGACTTTCCCACCTTTCGCTGGCAAGTGGGCCAGATTGTGGCCGGGCGGGTTGCGGTCAACGAGTGGATTGGCGCGGGCGCGCCCCCGGGGAACTACCATTTGCGGCTGGGCGTTTACGCGGCTGGCGGGGACGCTGCCGGGCTGGACCTTCTGGGGGCAAACAGTGAGCCGCTGGGCAAGCGGGTAACGGTGGAAATTTCTTTGCCATACCCGATTCCCTTGACCCCGGACGAGGACCCAACCACCTGGCATCCGATTGTGGACGGGCTGTTTGCCCGACCGATTCTGGTCAATAACCGGGCCGCGCCGGGTGAGTCGTTTTTGCTGCAAGTCCTTTGGTATGCCCCGGTTGACCGGCAGGTGGCCGGGCTGGTGATCCGCTGGAATAAGCCCGGACAGACTGTGCAGCGGGATGGGCATACGATTGTGCTTGACTTGCCCTTGACCGCTGGACAGGCGACCCGTGCAGTCTATCAGATTCCGGTGCCTCTGGACCTGCCACCCGGCGACTACTCCCTGGAGCTAAGCTACACTACCCTGCCGACCCGCCCGGTGGAGTTGCCGGTGATCATCCGGCCCAGCCAGCGTATTTTCGATCTCCCAGCCCTGGACCCGCTTCTGGACGCATCCTTTGGCGGGGAGATTCGTTTGGCGGGGCTGACTGACAGCCAGTTACCGGGGGAAGTGCAGGCTGGTGTGGTCCTGCCCCTGACATTTATCTGGCAGACCCTTCGCCCCACCCCAACCGACTATACAGTGACTGCCCAATGGCTGGACGCCGAAGGGCAGCCGGCGGGCCAGGTGGATCTGCCTTTGCCGCGCGGATCTTCCACATGGTTGTCCAATGAAGTCGTTTCCCAGATAATAAAGCTGGCTGCCCCCACCCAGCCCGGCGACTATCGGCTGATTGTAGCTCTCTACGATGCCAACCGCAGCGGACTGCCCCGGCTGCGTCTGCCCAATCAGGACGATTTTGTCCAGGTGGCTCGAACTCGTGTTTTGTCTGCCAGGTAATGAAAGGAAGAATGATGACTGCTCACACACAGACTGCTCAACGATTAGCCATTCACGGCGGCACACCCGCCCGCCAGCAGCCCGATCCGCCGATGTTTCCCGGCGGGATGATTATTGCCGAGGAGGAAGAGGCCGCGGTGTTGGAGGTCCTGCGATCCAAACGGCTCTTTCGTTTTTATGGGCCCAGCGGCGGCGAATCAAAGGTCGAAGCCTTGGAAAATGCCTTTGCCGCCTCGATAGGGGTGAAACGGGCATTGGCTGTCACCTCCGGGACAGCCGCGCTGATCTGCGGGCTGCAAGGCATTGGCGTGGGGCCGGGGGATGAGGTGATCGTGCCTGCCTATACGTGGATTGCCACGGCCACGGCTGTGCTGGCCGTGGGCGGCATTCCGATTATCGCAGAGGTGGATGAATCCCTCACCCTCGACCCGGCGGATGTGGCCGCAAAGATAACTCCCTATACAAAAGCGTTGATGCCTGTGCATATGCGGGGCGCGCCCAGCCGTATGGATGAGTTGATGGCCCTGGCTCGCCAACACAATTTACGTGTAGTCGAGGATTGTGCCCAGGGCAATGGGGCCAGCTACAAAGGGCAGCGGCTCGGTTCGATTGGGGATGTGGGCTGTTTCAGTCTGCAATTCAGCAAAATCATCACCACCGGTGAGGGTGGGGTGATGACGACAGACGACGAGTCGGTCTGGCAGCGGGCTTTTATGTTCCACGACGTTTCGGCCTGGAATCGGCTGGAGTTGCCTGAGGAGGAGATTCTGTGGGGGGCCAACTTCCGCATGTCCGAGCTGCCCGCGGCGGTGGGGCTGGTTCAGTTGCAGCGGCTGGATGGGCTGGTGGATGCCATTCAGACCCGGCAGCGGATGCTGCTGGGGGGCATTGCTGAGACAGCCGCCCAGCGGGGCGTCACCTTCCGGGATGTGCCAGACCCGGCAGGGGATAGTGGCATCCACGTCTTCTTCTTTGTGGAGACGCCGGAGAAGGCCGAGCAGATCACCGCGGCTCTGCGCGCCGAGAATGTCAGCGCCGGCCAGCTCTACCGCCCGGATCGACGGGATTTCCACGTCTACGCCCACTGGTTTCCTGTCTTGGAAAAACGCACCTGGACAGCCGACGGCGGTCCCTGGCGCTGGGCACGGCGGGAGATCGACTACGCAACCGATATGTGCCCCCGTTCTCTGGACCTGTTGGGCCGGGCGGTGATGTTGAATGTCAACCCGCTGCTCAGCAATTCGGAGATGGAAGAGACGATTGACGGGGTGAATAAAGTGCTGGACGCACTGGCGTAGGAATAGAACGCGGATGGGGCGGATTGATGCGGATTTCTTTTTTAGATTGCGTCCTTTATGGAACTCTCTGTGTAATCTGCGTCCATCTGCGTAAATCTGCGTTCAAAATTTTTGGATGGATGGTTATGAATATACGTTCTTTTTGTGTTTCTTTGTGGTTGATTTTTTTTGTCCTGCTGCTGGCGGGCTGTGGGCGGCTGGACCTAAGCTTTGGCCCCCTATTGCGAAATGTGACTGTCGCGCCGGATGTCATCTCGCCCAATGCGGACGGTGACACCGACGCCACGGCCATCCACTACAGCCTGAGCCGGTCGGCGGATGTGAGCATCTATTTTGAGAATGGGGATGGGGAACGCTTCTACTTTCGCAAGGAGCGGCGACGCTCCCCCGGCGATTACGACGTTCTCTGGGGCGGGGTGGTGGACGAGACGCAGGTGGTGGAGATCGGCGGCGGACGGATGGAGATTCTCAGCCGGGTGCTGGC
>JAHDWH010000051.1 GCA_023384455.1 Caldilineaceae bacterium
TTGGTAGGAATCGTCGTCGGAATGTCCATCATATTGATCCAGGACATATCCTTCACGAATTCCTGCATAATCAGGCGGCCATTCTCATAGAACGCTTCCGAATCCTGTTCCATGGATTTGGATGCCTCAACCAACCCATAGACGGTTTCGTTGTCCCACTGTTGGCGGTTGCCATTGTTCTGTTCCTGGGAATCAGCCGGCTTGATATGGCCGGGTTCCAGCTCTCGCCAGGCACCCAACCAACTCGGGGTGAAGACACAGTTGGTCCACATCAACTGAACCTCGCGCAGGGCATTGACCCGCTGAACCTTTCCATTCTCGGCGTCATCGACCTGCTGCACATTCACCTGAATGCCTGCGGCTCGCCAACTATCGGCCACCGCGAAGCCAATCCGCTGCATGACTTTGTTCCAGTCACCAGGGATGGTCAGCTGCACAACCCACTCTTCACCGCTGGGCAGCAGCCAGTTGCCAGCGCCATTTTTGCTAAAGCCTTGCCCTTCCAGCAACTTCCCAGCTTCCTCAACATCGTAATTCCACCAGCCAAGGCCAAAGGCCGTGGGATCGTCGGGAAGGTTTTCTACCCCACTTGCCGCGAGTGTTTCAGCCAGTTGAGCGCCGAAATCCGGGTTGAACGGCTTGTATCCGTCGGCCAGAGTGAATTCTTCCAAGAACGACATCAGGGGTTCGTGGTAGATGGGTCGAAGAATCTGAGTGTCGGCCATGGGCAACGCCGAGACGATCATCTCACCGCTTACAGCGTTGATGCCGATTGTCTTCAGGTCCATTGCCAGGGCCAAGGCCCAGCGAACCTCCAACAGGTCATAGGGGGGCTTCTGCATATTGATCAACATACCATACACACAGGCATCGTCCATATTGTGGTACGGCATCTTGGGCGAGAAGGTTGTCACCTTATCGTTGCGACGCTGAACCGCTTTGATCGAGTCGGGACTCATGAATGTGTCCACGTCATAGGCGTTCTGGGTGAAGGAGAGGGCGCGTGTCTCTTCGGGACCGTAGTCCTTGTAGAGCACATATTTTGGCATAAAGCCATCCTTATCCAGGTCTGCCCAGGCCGAACGCTGCCAGTCTTCACGCAATTCCCACAGATGCCAGAACCCGTTTTCGTCAAATTCCTTGACTGTGTAGGGTCCCAGGGTAACCGGGTAGGTGTTCTTGAACTCGCAGGCGTTCTCTTTCTCAAAAACGTGCTTGGGCAGGGGCACGAGATTTGCGCCCCAGGTGCGAACACCCAGGTTTTGTTGGATGTCGTAAGATGGCTTTTGGGTCTCGACTTCGAAGGTGTAGTCGTCGATCTTCTCCCAGCCGCCCTCTTTGACGTAGGTGACAACCCCGCCTACGCGGGTGGCAATATCCTTACACGCAAAATTGGTCTCCAACGTATAGATGATGTCGTCGGCAGTGAACTCGACGCCATCGCTCCAGTAGATACCCTTTTTGAGGTTGACTCTGAACTTGGTATGTTCGTCGTTGAGCACTTCGGCTGGTCCGGAGGCGAGTTCCCCGTAGGACTGGCCGGTGCCGGTGTCCGTCTCCCACAGCCATCCCCAGCCCAACTCCCGAAAGCCACGCCAGCGGGCATAGGCCAGCATGGGATTCATATTGCCTGGGTCGGCAGTCTGCCGGTCGAAGGTCTGGAAGATCAACGTCTGATTGCGCGGTGTGCCCACATCTGTCATTTCCGTACTGGCGGGCGCAGCCGCAGGGGCATCAGCCGCGGGGGCCGCGGCAGCAGGGGCATCTGATGCCCCTGGCGCTGCGGCGGGTGGAGTACAAGCAGTTGCAAGCAGAGATACCAGTAGAACCAGTAACCCTACAATGTAGTGTTTTCCTGTACGCATGGGTCTTCTCCTGTGAACATTTGGTAAAGACAAAACGGGTCTGGCAAAGCACTGCGTCAAAGTTTGCGTCCGTAATCACCTCCTGACTTGAAAATAGGTTGTATACACGGATGGGAAGGAACACGGATTCAATCTGCGGAATCTGCGCCCTCTGCGAAATCTGTGTTCCTATTTCCATTGTTGATTGTGCCCAAAATGGGCAAGCATACGATCGGGGAGTATCAGTAGACCGTAACGCGCTGGGTAAGGCGCGGACCACGCCCAGGCATTGCGCTCTGTTGATCATTCAATTGTCGTAACTACTCGGGTGCGACGCACTCGCCACATAATCTTTGTATGAGAACGCTCTCTTGGCGAGTGCGTCGCACCCGAAGCCATTACCCTTCGTGGTGATAGACATCCCAGCCCAGGTAGGTTTCAAAGGCTTCGGCCAGAATGCTGGCAACGCTGGATTGGCTCATAGCCGCGTGGTGGGCAAAGCCATTCTTGCAGACATAGCGCATCAGCTTTTGCAGACCTGGGACCTCGACCACCGCTCGCGTACCCGACATAGCCGACAGATAATCGTCGGTGAAACGCCCCTCGCCCACATACGTATTGATGCGCCCCTTGCGGTCATCCGTGTCGATGCGGGCAAAGGTGAGCGGCCCCGCATCGGTTCGGCCATCCACCGCCCCCCAGGTGTTTTCCAGCCCCAGCGTGCTGCCCAGCACCTCGGCAGCTACCATCTGGATTTCCGGCACAAAGCTCTTGGCCCAGTTGCCGCAGTGATAATAGATACATTTGTCTGGCTCGTTGGCATAGCTGTTGTTCCAATCCACCAGCGCGCTGGGCTTGCCCGACGCCAACTGCAAGGCGTACATGGAAGCCACGCCCGCAATATCGACTTCACAGGCGCTGGGCATCAGCTTTTCGCTCATCATACTCATAATCGTACAGACGTTGACGCCGTAATTGTTCTGCAGCGAACTCCAGCATTGGATGGCCGTAGCGTCGATGTCATTTTCGTTCATCCAGTCGGACAAAACGATGCCCAACTTCGCCATCAGCACGACGGATGCAGGCGGGGCGTTCTTGGCATCGGCGTAGCTGTGGATCTCTTCCAGCTTGCTCCGAACCCGGCTATCGCCATCAGCCAGCTTTTGCGCCGAGCCAAAGACTTCGGACAGGTCCAGGGTAGAAACACTGATCCCGGAAGCCTCCAGCAGCTTTTCGCTGTAGCGCACAGTTTTGAAGGCGTCGGGCCGCGCGCCCACTGCGCCCAAGCGCGCGCTGCGCATCCCCTTCACCACCTGGCACAGCCCCACAAATTTGCCCAGTTCTGCCTTAAACTCATCCGATTGGGGGTCAACCGTATGGCTTTGGGTCAGGCTGTAGGGAATGTCATATTGATAGAGATCGTTGCAGACGGAAATTTTGCCACAAAAGGCATCCCGCCGGTTCGAGGTCGAAAGGTCGCTGATGTCATCGGGAAAGGCGTGGACCAGAACCGGTACATTCAGCCCAGAGAGCCGGATGGCGTCGGCCACCCCTTTCTCGTCCCCAAAGTTGGGCAGCGTGACCAGAATGCCGTCAATTTTGTCCCGATGGCGGCGGAAGAGATCCGCGCAGGCTTTGGCATCCGTCCAGCTCTCCACCGCGCCCAATTTGGTGGCCGTCTCCTCCAAAATCACCACATCAATATCCCAGCGCGCCAGAATTTTCAGAATCTCCTGGCGGCCGTCGATCACAAATTTGTCGGGGAAAAAGGCCCGATTGGTGACAATGACGCCCAGCGTTGTCTTCTTCATTCTTCGCTCCTCATCTGCTTCAATTCTCATTGCACCAGCCGTCTGGCAGTGAAGTGGTCGGTAATCAAAACATTGATCCAGCCGCCAGCCAGCGCGCCTTGAATGGCGGCTGTCTTGCGTTTGCCCCCGGCAATCCCCACCGAACGCTGCACCTTTTTTAGCTGCTCCAGGGAGATGCCAATCACCCGCTCGTTGAGGGGCGTAACCACCGGCTGCCCCTGGGCATCAAAGAAGCGCAGACAGACATCGCCCACCGCGCCGTGTTCCCGCAGCAGGCCCAGTTCGTCGGTGGAAAAGACGTTGCCGCTGCTGGCCAACAGCTTGGACGGAGCCACCGAGCCAACCCCCACCAGCGCCAGCGTAACCTTATCAAACAGAGCCAACGCCGCCTTGACAAACTGGTCTTCCTGCATAATCTGCAAACTTTCCGGCGAACCCACCACCCCCGGCGCAGGCAGGGATGTCTCGCTGCCGTGTACCAGGGAAGCCAGCCGGGTGGTAATGCGGGCCGCGTGTACCTCGGCCAACGGGTTGCCCACGCCCCCCAAAATCTGTACCACCTGTGCCCCGCTTCTGCGCGCCAACGGGTGCATAGAATCCACCATTGCCAGCAGCGTGGCGCTCCAGGAGGAGATGCCGATCACCTCGTCCTGTTTCAGGGTGGTTTCCACATAATAGGCCGCCGCCGCCCCGATCTCCCGCTCGATGCTGTCGGCGTCGGTTTCGCAATCCACCACAATCACATCCTTCAGATTGTAGGATTTTTGCAGCGCCTCTTCCAGCTCCGGGTAGGCGCCCGGCGGCACAGAAACAACCGTGCGGATGATCTTTTCCTGGCGGGCCTTTTTCAACAGCCGGGAGACAGTAGCCTGGGATAGCTCCAACTGCTCCGCGATATCCGATTGGGTGATGCTGCGCTCGTGATACATCAGCGCCACTTTTGTCATCAGTCGCAATTCATCCGCTTTTGCCATAGGGGTCAATCTCCTTGAATCGTTATTCCCGGTTGATCACACACCCCTATTATACCTGGCGCGCGCGATAGCCCGTTGCCAGCCGTCGTACAGCGCATCCCGTTTCCCAGCCCCCAGCTCCGGCTCAAAGCGGTCGTGGGGCAGCACAAGCTGCTCGATTTCGACCAAAGAGCGCCACAGGCCCACGGCCAGCCCGGCCAGATAGGCCGCGCCCAGGGCCGATACATCCGCCGATGAGCTGCGCAGCACTGGGCAGCCGATGATGTCGGCCTGGAATTGCATAAGCAGGTCGTTCTGGCTGGGGCCGCCGTCGGCCAGCAACACCTGCAACGGCGTGCCGGACTCGGCCTGCATCACATCAAAAACGTCACGAATCTGGTAGGCAATCGACTCGATAGTGGCCCGGGCCACTTCTGCCGGGCCGGAGCCCCGGGTCAGACCGGTGATCAGCCCCCGGGCGTCTTCGTCCCAGTGGGGCGCGCCCAGCCCCACAAAGGCAGGCACCAGATATACGCCGTCGGTGCTGTCCACCGAGGCCGCCAGCGCTGTAATGGCTTCGGCGGAGAGGCCGCCCAGCAGATGGCCCAGCCACTGCACCGCCGCGCCCGTGGCGTAAATGTTGCCTTCCAGCGCGTAGGTGGCCCCCGTTCCCTGGGCCCAGGCCACGGTTGTGGAGAGGCCCTGGGACGAAATCACCGGCTTGGGGATGGGCGTCATCAGCGATGAGCCAGTGCCATAGGTGGCTTTGATCGCGCCGGGCTGGAAACCCGCGTGTCCAAAGAGGGCGGCGTGGGAATCCCCAATCAGGCTGGCGATGGGGATACCCGCGGGCAGGTTGCCCAAGCTGACGGTCTCTCCGTAAACAGTGCCGGAGGGCTTGACCTGGGGCAGCGCAGCTGCCGGGATGCCGAAGAGTTCGAGCAGTTCCGGGTCCCAGGCCAGGTTGCGCAGGTCAAACAATTGGGTGCGGGAAGCGTTGGTCATATCACAGGCGTGGACTTTGCCGCCGGTCAGATTGAAGAGCACCCAACTGTCCACTGTGCCCAAGCAGAGTTCGCCGTTGGCGGCCCGGCTGGGGCCATTCTCCGTATTGTCCAATAGCCAGCGCATTTTGCTGCCCGAAAACATCGGGTCGATGGTCAGGCCGGTGCGGGCACGGACTTTGGGTTCCAATCCCTGGGCTTCCAGCGCTTTGCAAAAGGCCGCGCCCCGCTGACACTGCCAGACCACACAGGGGCCTAGCGGTCGCCCGCTTGCCCGCTCCCAAAGCACCACCGATTCCCGCTGGTTGCTAATGGCAATGGCCGCCAACTCCGGCTGGTGCTGCAAACATTCGTCGATAGACTCACGGACGCTTTGCCAGAGGGCCAGAGGGTCTTGCTCCACCCAGGCCGGCTGGGGATAGTGTACCGCAAGCGGGCGCGCAGCGCGGGCCGTCACCGTGCCTGCTGCGTTGACCAGCAGGGCTTTGGTGTTGGTAGTGCCCTGGTCGATGGCAAGTATCTGACGATTCGTTGTCAAAGGTAGACTCTCTGAGGAAACCGACGCGGGGGTATAGTGGGGGGAGGAGCACATCCCCGCGTCTATTTGCGTACTCTGTAAACGAAGTTTTTGCTCTATCGTAGGCGCTGCTTGTAGCTGCGCAAGAGACGAGTACCCCTTCGGCTGCCTGTGCGGTTCAAAACCGCACCTACAGAAATGTCACATACCTTCGTCTACAGAGCATTAAGCAGTCGTAGGCGCTGCTTGTAGCTGCGCAAGAGACGAGTACCCCTTCGGCTGCCTGTGCGGTTCAAAACCGCACCTACAGAAATGTCACATACCTTCGTCTACAGAGCATTAAGCAGTCGTAGGCGCTGCTTGTAGCTGCGCAAGAGACGAGTACCCCTTCGGCTGCCTGTGCGGTTCAAAACCGCACCTACAGAAATGTCACATACCTTCGTCTACAGAGCATTAAGCAGTCGTAGGCGCTGCTTGTAGCTGCGCAAGAGACGAGTACCCCTTCGGCTGACTGTGCGGTTCAAAGCGCACCTACAAAATGTCACATACATCTGTCTACGGAGCATTGAGCAGTACGGTTCTGGCGGTCTCGGCCAGGCCCTGTGGCGAGATGCCGTAATGATTGTAAATATCTGACTGACTGCCGGTGACGGTGTACTCATCAGGAAAGCCGACAATTTTGAAGGGAACGTAGACGCGTTTTTGCATCAGCACTTCGGCGCAGGCGCTGCCCAGGCCGCCGAACTGGCTGTGTTCTTCCACAGTAATCAACGCCTTTGTATTGCGGGCCGCGGCCAGCAGCGTCTCCGTATCCAGGGGTTTGAGGGTGTGCATACTGATCACCCGGCAGGAGAGACCTTCGGCTTCCAGCAGTTGGGCGGCCTGGGCCGCCTGGGCCAGCGGCTCACCGATGGCGACGAAAGTAACGTCTGTGCCTTCGGCCAGGGTAATGGCTTTGCCGATTGTAAAGGTTGTGCCCGGTCTGTGCAGGTGGGGCATAGCTTTTTTGCCAAAACGAATGTAGATGGGGTGGGGATGAGTGAGCGCTGCATTGAGCGCTTGCCGGGTTTCAAAATTATCAGCCGGGGCCACCACATCGATATTGTGGATGGCGCGCAGGGCCGCGTAGTCGTGCAGGGAGTGGTGGGTTGTGCCCAGCGCGCCGTAGCTGACACCGGCGCTGATCCCGATGACCTTCACCGGGTTGTTGGAATAGGCCACATCATTTTTGATCTGTTCCAGCGCCCGGGTGGTTAAAAAACAGGCCGGGGAGACAGCAAAAACTTTTTTGCCCGTAGAGGCCAAACCAGCGGATATGCCCACCAGATTCTGCTCGGCAATGCCGACTTCTATCATTTGGCTGGGCAGGGCCTGGCCAAAGGAAACCAATTTGCCAGAGCCACGGGAGTCACTGGTGACAACCAGCAAATCCCTGTCCTGTTGCCCCAGGTGCAGAAGCGTATTGCCAAATTCCTCGAGATTTGCCAGGCCCATCTCCATTAGCCGATCTCCTTCTGCGTGTCGATTTGTGCGTGTACTTCGGCTTCTGCCTGATTCAATTCAGCCATCGCCAGGACCATTTCGTCGTTGGTGGGGACCCGGTGATGCCACTTGACGGCGTTTTCCATAAAGCTGACGCCCCGGCCTTTGATGGTGTGGGCCAGGAGCAGATTGGGTTTGCCTGCTTCAAAGGGGACCTGATCCAATGCCTCTGTCAGCTCTGCCACGCTGTTGCCGTTGACCGTTCGCACCGCATAGCCAAAGGCTTTGAATTTATCGGCCAGCGGCTCAAGACCGCTGACTTCTTCGGTGGAGCCGGTGATTTGCAGACCGTTGCGATCCACAATCGCTACTAGGTTGTCCAGTTTGTAGTGGGCCGCGGCCATAGACGCTTCCCAGTTGGAGCCTTCGGCCAGTTCGCCGTCGCCCAACAATGTGTAGACTTTGTAATCCCGGCCATCCAGTTTGGCCGCGATAGCCGTACCCACCGCAATCGCCAATCCGTGGCCCAGCGCGCCGGTATTCTGCTCCACACCGTTGACGGCCCGGGTCGGGTGTCCCACAAAATGGGATTTGTACTGGTTGAGGGTCTCCAGTTCCGCGGCGGGGAAAAAGCCCTTATCAGCCAGTACAGTGTAGAGCGCCTCCACCGAATGGCCTTTGCTTTGAATGTACCGGTCCCGATTGGGGTCGGTAAAATTCTCCGGGAAGACATTCATAATCCGGTTGTACAACACATTTAATATATCCACGCAGGACATACTGCCGCCCGTGTGTCCCGCCCCGGATTTTTTGATAATCGAGAGGATGGTTTTGCGGTACTGGACGGATTTCAGTTCGAGTTCTTGGATAGTAAGTTGCATAATTACAGATTCCCACACGATATTTGAATAATTATCCAATATCAGCTAGATATACAAATTATACAAAAATAACAGACGCTTGTCAAGTGGAAAAAGATGCTTCCGACAGTCCGCTGGCTGGCATTCCCGCCTTGACCGCAACCGGCTTCCTGCGCCAGAACGGGGTATCCTGGGCCGGCCAACTCTATCAGGAAGCCGTCCCCAGCCAGCCACTGCCGATTCCGCTCAAACTGATTCCCTATTACGCCTGGGACAACCGGGGGAAGTCCGAGATGACCGTGTGGATGGATTTGGTGGGGTGACGTGCCAGTCTACCCACCGCCGATCGAAACTCCGTTTTGTGCTGCCGATGGCTACGGTATTTTCCGCCGACGCGTTCCGCGGTTATACCCGCGGTGCGGGGAGAAAGTACGATTTGGAGGGTGGGATGGTGCGATGAGGGGGATGGTAGATCGCAGAGCGATTCTACGGGGAGAAAATATTCAGTTTGACAGTCACTAAGATGGGGTATTATAGTAGTTGTAAGATTTCTGTGCTACTCATTAACCTTGTGGCAACAGAATAAGGATTAAACCTCGGTTCACAAACGGCATTAGCTTGTGGCTTATCCACCGCCTCATTTGGCGGAGGCAAGCGTAAAAAAGGGAATCACATTCATGCGTTGAATGCATAGTTCCATGCTGTATTCTACGTACCAAAAACGGAAGGTTTTCATGAAGCGATTGGTTGAACTTTCAAACGAAGATGTAAAAAGGCACTTCTTGAAGGGGAGTAGCTACTTCAATGGAGATATGCCCAGTTACATCAGTTTTGAACCGATTCTGGCCGATGTTGATACGATCTTAAATGGCGGAAACTATGCTGCTTTTCAGGCGGCGAACCCTAACGATTTTTCAGGAGTAAACTACAATTTCGTCGCGAATAAGGATGGAAAATTCGCATGGCGGCCGCTTGAGCTAATGCACCCGGCGATTTATGTTTCCTTGGTAAACGAAATCTGTAAGTCCGAGAATTGGGCACATATCACTCACCGCGTGTCGGAATTTGAAGGTGGCGCAGTTGACTGTTGCAGCGCTCCAGTGATGTCACTTGATATTCAGACAGATGTAGCAACGCAGGTTAGGAGTTGGTGGCAAAGTGTGGAGCAGCGATCCCTAACCTACTCTCTGGACTTCAGCCACGTTCTTCATACCGATGTAACAGATTGTTACGGTTCTCTATACACACACAGCATTTCCTGGGCGCTTCACGGCGTAAAAATGGCGAAAGAGAATAAGCGTAAGAAGTCCCTCCTTGGAAATAAGGTCGATTCACACATTCAAGCGAGCCGGTATGGGCAGACCAACGGGATTTCTCAGGGTTCGGTCTTAATGGACTTCGTGGCGGAAATCGTGCTTGGATTTGTCGACGAACAGATCAACATAGAACTTGGTGAACCGGACGATTTTCGAATTCTACGATATCGAGACGATTACAGAATATTCGCAAACAGTGACGATCGAGCCGAAGGAATATTGAAGATCATCAGTGATAAATTGTGGTCAGTCGGCATGAAACTAGGCGTTTCGAAGACATATATGAGTAAGAATGTCATTGAAGGATCGATAAAGCCGGACAAGCTGGCTGGCATTGATCTGCAAGATCTTGGAGACGCAAATGCGAAGACAATTCAGAAGCAACTTCTGAGGCTACATGCATTTGGTCAGCGCTTCCCAAACAGTGGCGCGCTTCGTCGCTTGGTTAGCGAGTTTCACACCAAGTTGTCTGTGCAAACTGAGAAGCCGGATGATCTAGAAGTGCAAGTTGCTATTGCTACCGACATCGCGGTTGTTTCGCCCGTCACTATTCCCGCTATTGCAGCTATTCTAAGTCATCTCATTTCGCTCACCTCAACTGAAGAAAAAATTCGGCTGTGGACGAAGGTACGTAAAAAACTGGCTCGCGTGCCTTATAACGGCTATCTTGAAATATGGTTACAGCGGGTGACGCAGCCGAGTTCGGTTGGCATAACGTTCTCTAGTGATGAGCCGATCTGTCAAATCGTGAACGGTGAATCTCCAAAACTTTGGGAAAACACCTGGATCGCAAGCAATGATCTGAAGGCTGTATTGGAGGTATCAAAGATTGTTGTGAGCTCAGCGGCTGATGCCCAAGAAATCGTCACACCTGAAGAAGTTGAGTTGTTCAAACAGAATGCTTGGGCATACTAACGTCGTCGGTCACCAAAAATTGTGGGGAGAAACGACAATTGGCGATTATCTGGCAATCTGATTGGGCATTCGTCGATTCCTCAACCTATGCCAATTCACCTCACAAAATCTTCCAACCGCGCCGCCATCCCCGCCAGCACACCCGCCCGCCGAATCAATTCGGCGTCTGCTATGGGAAACCCGTTGAAAACGGGTTGGGATTCTCGTGCCCTTGAGTTTGGCTCTTTGAGGGGCTAGTGCATCATCCAGTCTTAATTTTCGGGTTAATACCTGACTGAAATACCCGAAATTTTAGTGCAGATGATGCACTAGAGGTAAGCTCGGTCACTCGACAGGGGTACTCCGAAACCGATTTTCTAGCCAGTTGTCCCTGATCCAGACACAACTGGCCTAGAAAACGGCTAAAAAACGCATAGAAACTGGGGAAGACGGATAAACGGTCTGGTTTCATTAGCTGGCTCTCCGACGTCATAGGGCAAACCTGACGAGAATTCCGCAAGAATCGCTTTCTGCAGGGCCTTCTACTTGACTTTACCGCGTCTTTTTCCCTTTGCCTACCCCTTTTCTCAAAGAGCCAAACTCAAGTCTCATAGCAGGTCGCTCGCTGTCCCGCCAATTTCTCCCACTGCGCCTCCACCCCGCCAGCACGCCGAAACATCTGAAACTGGGTGGATGTTACCCCGTTTTTCTGTTATAATGTGGGCAAGAAAGTACGCATTCGATGACTGAATACGCAGACTGAAGGGAAGATTCTGCTGACAATGGAGTTCATCTTTGAATGGGGTGTTGGCAAAGCCCGGTCCAATTTGAGATGGCATGGGATCAGCTTTGAAGAAGCAAAGACTGTATTCAATGATCCTCTGCTGCTTACCTATCCCGATGACTTCCATTCGGAGACAGAAGACCGCCTCATCAGCATTGGCTATTCAGGTCGCGAGCGATTATTGTTGGTTGTCCATACCGAGCGAGATCAAGACAACGAGCTTTTGATTCGAATCATCAGCAGCCGCAAAGCTACAGCAGCGGAACGAAAAACCTATGAAGAATCAGCCTAACCCCAATACAGAGCCTGATATGCTGCCTGAATATGATTTCAGCGGCAAAAAGGGTGTCCGAGGTAAGTATTACCAGGCCTATCGGCAGGGCCATACTGTCCGAGTGATTCAAGAGGATGGCAGCGCGACCAGCCAATACTTTACGTTGGAAGACGGTGCAGTATTACTCGCCCCAGACGTGCGCAAATACTTCCCTGATTCGGACAGCGTGAATCAGGCGCTGCGCGGCCTGATTCAACTCATTCCCCAGGAATCACAAAAGGCCGCCTAACCAGCCAGACTTCATTTGTCAGAATTCCGTATCGTCGCATCTCGTCGATGCTTCCAACCGCGTCGCCATCCCCGGCAGCACACCCGCCCGCCGAATTAATTTCGGCGTCTGCTATGGGAAACCCGTTGAAAACGGGTTGGGTATCGGGTCTTAGCGCGTTTCAACGCACTTTGCGTAGCAGGCGTCGGTTTCAACCGGCGCTGGCCGCTCGTCGTCCCGCCAACCTCTCCCACCGCGCCGCCATCCCCGCTCGCGCACCGAAAGTCTTTTCCACCGGCTGCGGGCTGGTCAGGGAATCGATCTGGCGTTTTGCAGTTATAACGAGGGTCGTTATACTACTACCTATGATACAGTCGTTCCGAAACCCCGGCAGCGAAGACATTTTTGATGGCTTGGCGTCCCGGGCTGCCAGGAAATGCTGCCCTCAATCCATTTGGCCGGTTGCCCGTAGGAAGTTGGACCAAATTAACCGTGTGGGCGAAGTTGCAGAACTGCGCGTGCCCCCAGGAAATCACTTGGAACGCCTGAAGGGTGACAGAGAAGATCAGTACAGCATCCGGATCAACCAGCAATACCGGATTTGTTTCGTTTGGGAGGAAGGCCATGCCTACGAAGTTGAAATCACCGATTACCACTAGAAGAGATTCCGGTCATCGACTTCCAAGTCATCGACCGCCTACCCATCCGGGCGAAATGCTCCTGGAGGAGTTTTTGCTGCCGCTGGAACTGACACAGGCCGAGTTTGCGCGTCGTCTTGGTGTATCATATCCGCGATTGAATGAAATCATAAAGGGGCGTCGATCTGTCACGCCCGATACCGCGTTGCGGCTTTCCCAGGTGTTGGGTATGTCTGCAGATTTCTGGTTGGGTTTGCAGCAAGATTGGGATTTGTGGCACGCCATGCGCAGCCCTGAAGCCGAGAAAATTTCCCAACTGATGCCGATATCCACTCACGAAATAGACGTCGCTTAGCAAGCAAGATGCTGTGAATTCGCTGATGGCGAGGGTTGCATATACCAATCGCTGTCCCCAGCGTACAAGAATAGATAACCCTTTCCCCGCCCGCACACCGAAGGTCTTCTCCACCGGCTGCGGGCTGGTCGGGCCGTAAGGCTCACACCGGCCCGTACCCGCCTATTGAGCAGACACCCGAAATCGTTACCGGTTGAAGTTGCGCGACTCACGCCGGATGAACTGGGCCAATTTGGCAAAGAGGTCTTCGTGAATAAAGCGCGTGTTCACATTATCGTAGACACGAATGGGGCGGTACTGGCCGGTGTGGATATAGTGCATCTGCTCGTCGAAGGTGGGCGCGGGACGCCACGACCACTGACCGCATTCCGGGTCCAGGATAATGCCGATGCAGGGGGAATCGCCCAGGGAACGATATTCCATCTCCGGGCGCGTTCGGGCATTGTGCGCAATCAACTGCTCGACCAGATATTTGCCGATTTCGCCCTGGGGATAGATTTTCTCGATCAGCTCCGCATAGCCGACACTCATCGTCCGATAGGTGGTCCGGGGAATCTGCCATACCTCCAGGTTGGACTTCATCACCACATTGGCGGCGTGGATGTCGTTGGAGAGATTGTATTCTCGTCCACCGCTGGGCCAGGTGTTTCCACCGATCCAGAGCACGCGCACGTTGCGCTCTGCGATTCTCGGCTCCAGGAGAAGGGCAGACGCCATCTCGGTAAGCGGCCCGTAGAAGGCCACATACAGCGGCCTATCGTCGTCCTTCATCGCCTCTTCGATGATCAGCCGCGCGCCGGGCGAGTCGGCGGGTGTCGTTTCATCCGGCATTGCATAGGGCGCGCCGGCTTCCACCCGCACATCACCCTCCAGCCCCATCAAGCGCAGGAGCAGCATTGTCTCGTCGTAGCTATCCTGCATACTCGTGGCCGACTTGCCCGTCCCAAAATGGGCGGGAATGATGCCGTGGAGATCGAACGACGGCGTTAGAATGGCGTGTACAATCGCGTACTGGTCATCCGCCTCGTTCTTGGCGTCTGTGTTGACGATCACGCGCTGCTTGGCCTCGGGCGGATAGGCTACATCGAAAACTGTGAAATCACTCATCGGTTGGAACTCCTGTCATAGGGGGTTGCGCTGAGGGTTTTTCTTGAATACATATTCAACTGCAAATAAACATTCAGATAAAGAATACAAAAAAAACATCTGCTTGTCAAACGCCAATGGTTTCTTGGGAACGCAGATTTCGCAGAGGACACAGATTTCACAGATTTTTAATCCGCGTCAATCCGTCCTTTCTGTGTCATCCGCGTTCTATTTTCAGGTTGGTTCTCTTTCTCCAAATTATGGAAATACAGATTACCCAGAGAGGACCGATATCAGCGCAGATCAGTTGTTTCCGGTAACTACCTAAGCCAAGCGATCAGAGGGACGCAGATTTTCATGATTTGAATTGATCTGCGTTGAAATCAGGTAAATCTGCGTCCGTTTTTGATTGGCTTAGTAGTTACTGTTTCCGCGCAAATCAGCGTCCTACTTCCATTGGGAATCTACAACGCTATTGAGAAATCCTGCCAGGCCGGGTCGCCAGCTCTCCAGTCGGAAGTGGAACCGGCCAGACGGCTGCGTTCGGAAAGTTCGGCCAGGGCAAGCGCGCGATACTGCACCCGCAGCACGCGGGGAGAGAGGGACAAAAGCAGCCAGCCCAGGGGGAACTGAATCAGCGAGGGCGCAACCACAAAAGAGACAGGGCTGTGGCCTAGCATCACCTCCTGCTTGTCCAGCAGATGGGCGTGGCCTTGAAAGACAGCCCGCACATTGCCATACTTTGCCAGAATCTCCCGAACGGCTGGGCTGTTGGCGGTGGCGTACAGATCGCGATAGAGTGCAGAATTGGCCCAGGGATGGAGCAATTGGTGGGTAAAAAGGATGACCGGGCGGCTGCCTGCGCTTGCCAGATCAGCGTCCAACCGGGCCAGTTCAGCGTCTCCAATCCATCCGTAGGTGGGGTCTTTGGGCAAAACAGCCCGGCGGATTTCATCGCTGTGGCCCTGGCTATGCAGAAAGATCAGCCGGGCATACGCGGTGTCAACCGTTCTGCCCAGCCGGGGCGACAGCCCCAGCAGCTTCTCGCAAAAAGAGTAGTCGTTTGTTCCTGCCGGGCAGTCGTGGTTGCCGGGCACCCCATAGAAATGGAGCACCGAATCGTCGAAGTCTTTGTTGACACGCTGCATTATGGCAAAAAAGTCAGCGTCTGGCATGGCAAACGTACCGCCGCCGCAGGAAAAATCGCCCAAATGGATCAGAATCTCTGGACCTGATGACCGTACATCCTCCAGGAATGCGGTATGGATTGTCTCGAACCAGGGCTGAAGTTGCTCGCCTTCCTGTCCAAAACAGTGCTGGCTCTCCGGCCAGCAGTGGGTGTCGGTAACCAGGGCAATGCGGGTCATTTTCTCTGGGGTCATTGCGTTTTCTCTTCTGAAAACCAGCGGTCTTCCAACTCTGCCAGAAAACCTGTCGTCACAAATTCGGTCAGGGCGGCGTCGATCTCCTGGCGCAGCAGGTGAGCTGTCACCGGCAACGCAATTGCATACGGGTTGCTTTCCAGGGCCGGTCCTGCTGCCTTCAGCGCGGCCCCGCTTCCCTGGAAGAGGCGCAGACTTACGCCGTCAATCAACAGTCCGTCGGCCTCACCGGTCAAAAGGGCCTGGAGCGCTTCCTGCCCCCCTGGAAAGGTGAGCCGCTGGAGGGACGGGTCTTCCCGCTGGAGGCGGCGTGCGATTGCGTCGCCGTTGCTGCCCCATTCCACGGCCAGCCGTCTGCCAGCCAGATCGCCCACGCTTTGGACGGGTGAATCGTTTCTCACCGCCAGCCGGATGCCAGCCTCGAAATAGCTGGCGGAATAGCTCAAATCTTCGGTCAGGCGCGGGTCATAGGGCAGGGCGCTGATCACACTCTCTATCTTGCCGGCCAGCAGAGCGTCGGTCAGTCCATCAAAGCCAATGGCAACGATCTGCAACTCCACATCCCAACGACGTGCCAGGGCCTGGGCCAGTTCCACATCATACCCAGTCGGTTGGCCTTCCCCGTCCAGCAGGTCAAAGGGCGGAAAGCTGGGGTCCATCCCCACCCGCCAGATGCCGCTCTGTTGAATGCGTTGCCAGGTGGCGTCTTCTCCCCGGCCCAGGTAGGGGCCAGCCAGCCAGAGCAGGGCCAACCCGACGACCAGCAGCAGGCCAATGCTGCCGGCCAATCGTCTATTCCCCATTCTTCCGGCCCTGGCTGTACGCCTGCACTTCCAGATAGATGGGCTTTGGCTCGAAATCGCTGCCGACAAATGTGTAGTGGTCCTGGTAGTTTTTGGCATCCCAGGGGTAGCGAAACGCCCACATAGCGATACTGTCCAGCCAGGGCCAGCCCGCGGCGATCTCGTAGGCCCGGATGGTGTTGGCAATGCGTCGGCCTGGGCTGACAGCCCGGTTCCAGCGGGGGTGATCGTTCCAGCCGCTTTCGGTGATGATGGCCTGTTTGTGGCCGTCACCGTTGCGCACCATCACCTCCCGGATCAGTTCGGCCCGACGGAAGTTCACCGTTTCGGCGTCCGGCGGGTCGTCGGCGTCGAAGCTCCAGCCGTAGACGTGGATGGCCAGGATGTCGAACGAATCGCCCGCGCCCGCCGTGTACATTCGTTGCAGATATAAAAGATCGTTCAGCCCCCATTCGCTGCCGGGCGGGGCCAGGGTGGGGGCCAGTGCCCCGGCCAACACCTGTACCTCCGGGTTGGCCGCTTTGATCAGAGGATATACAATTTTCAACAAACGGGTATAGCTTTCTGGGTCTACAGGCCGATACCCCCACTCCTGGCTCAGGTTTGGCTCGTTCCAAAGAATTATATGGCTGACCTCTCCCCGGTAGCGGGTGGCAAAGGCTGCTGCATAGCGCCCGAAGTCAGCGTAGCTTTCTTCGCCCAAATAGAGCGGAATCGTATCTTTGGGTCTGGCCCAATCGGGCACAAAGCCCAGCCGGGCAATCACCGTCAGCCCCTGGCGGTTGGCGTGGGCAATCACCGCGTCCGGGTGTTCCCATTCAAAATGGCCGGGCCGGGGTTCGTAATAGGCCCAGGGGAAGTATTCCACTATCCAGGGTACACCCATCTCGCGCACCAATTCCAGGCTGCGTTTGATCTTCCACTCCTCGGCTTCGTCGGTCAGCCGGGTGTGAACCCCCATTTTGGGGTTCAGCGTTGTCACTTGCTGTTGAGGCCCCAATGGAACAGCGGAGAGATAGGCGCGCAACCCGGCAAAAACGATCGCCAATAACAGCAATCCACCCGCTGTACCCAGAATAAAGGATGCAGATCGATGAACGCGAATTCTGGCGATGGCTTTGAAAATGGATTTTTTCAAAAGAATATCTGATTGGAAACAGCGGGGGATGCTGTCTTGTCGCCTCTGGTCAATGGGGCGCTCACTTGGGATCAGAAGGGGGCATCTCCCGGCGGCTCTCTTCCAGGGTTTGGACACCGTTACGGACCTGTTGCAAGGCCCCGCTCAGGTGGCCGATCAATTGTTGCAACACATCCAGCGTATACTCTTCTGCGTCGATGATCAGCGCGCTGGCTTCGTCCTGGCTGCGGACGACCACCTGTTGGGCCTGCTCCTGGCTGCGGGCCAGAATCCGTTCGGCTTCGCCGCGGGCCTGCTCGGTCACCGCGTCCTGGCGGATCATCTCCAGTGCGTGCTGCCGTGCCTGTTCGATGATCGACTCGGCCTGGGAATGGGCCTCCTGCAGGATGCGATCCCGCTCGGCCACCATCCGTTCGCTCTCTTTAATGGCACTGGGCACACTGATCCGCATCTGATCGATGAGGCGCAGACACTCTTCTTCGCTGACTACCAAAGAGGCACTCAGGGGCAGGCGATAGCCCCGATTGAGAACCTGTTCCAATTGATCGACCAGTTGCAGTATTTCCATTCTACTTCCTCGGCCCAGGTCAGCCGTGATGGGTCAATTTGCCCCGGGTTTTGGTTACGTTCTTCTTGCCAGAGAGGGTATCCGCCGAGCTGACAGTGCCGTTTTCGGCCAGACGCCGACGCATGGCCTGGGCAATGGAGGGATGAACCCACTGGGAAATTTCTCCATCCAATCCGGCCACTTCCTTGACAATTGTCGAACTGAGATAGATATATTCGGTGCTGGAGAGCAGACAGCACAATTCCACGTCTGGGGCCATCTGCCGATTTGCCAATCCGATTTGGGATTCAAACTCGAAATCGGCCACATTGCGCAGCCCCCGCACAATGACCCGTGCGCCAACCGCGCGCGCACATTCTACCGTCAAACCTGTAAAAGCCACAATCGAGCAATTCGTCAGGTGTGCCAAAGCCGTGCTGACCAGCTCCACCCGCTCGTCAGTGTTGAAGAGCAGTTTCTTGGGCGGCGCGTCATAGACGCCGATGATTACTTCGTCAAAAATGGCCGCAGCCCGTTGGGCAATATCGATGTGGCCGTTGTGCATAGGGTCGAAAGTGCCGGGATAGAGGGCGCGAATCATTGGCTTATCCTTACACGTATTTGACAGGGTGACAAATCGTTTTCCATATGCGGTTATACGCTATAGGGAATAAAATTTTCTATTTCCCGATTCGGAAACGGGCGAACAGTTCTGCCGGTGTCAGATCGGCCAGGGAGGCCAGGCGCAGATCGGCCTGGGAAAAGTCGGAAAATTGGGTGACGCTATTGGGCACGACTACACAATGCAGCCCCGCGCCTTTGGCCGCCAGCATCCCTGTGCGGGAATCCTCAATCGCCAGTGTGTACTCCGGCGGGGAACCCAGCGCGGCCGCGGCCAGCCGGTAGAGGGCCGGGTCGGGCTTCACCCGCTCCACGTCGTCCGCTGTGCGCACGGCCTGGAAATGCTGGCGCAGCCCCAGCCGCTTCAGGTTGCCTTCCACCCAGACCCGGGGCGAACTGGAGGCCACGGCCAGCCCGATTCCGGCCTGCTGTGCGCTGCTGATCAGCGCTTCGACGCCGGGCATAGGCGGCTGCTGTTCGATCAGTTCGACCACCCGTTTGCGTCGGGCCTGGTGGACAGCGGGGCGATCCAGCACAACACCGGTCTGCTCTTTCAGAATGGCAAAGGGATCGAAGCCAGCCGGCGCGCCGCCCACACACTGAATCCAGACATCCAGGGTCAATTCGCCGCCGTGCGCGTCGAAAATTTCCTGCCAGGAACGGTAGTCTGGCCCTTCGGTTTCCAGAATCGTGCCGTCAAAATCAAAGACAATCGCTTGCAGCATAAGTTACTCCGGGATAGTTGAAACTGTAGGACGGAATGGCATTCCATCCGGAGTGGACGGACTACCAGTCCGTCCTACAAGAGAAAAGCCGCGAAGACCTGATTGCCCAGCATCAACCCCCGCTCGGTCAGGCGGACAGTTTCGCCGTCGCTGATAAGCATTCCCTGGCTGCCCAGTCGGGCCAATTCGTCGGCAAAGACAGCATCCATCTCTACCCCGTGGCGCTGGCGGAAACGTGCCCGGCTCACCCCTTCTTCCACCAGCCGCAAGCCGAGCATCATTGTTTCACCCATCGCCGTGCGGCTGTCGATCTCCTCCCAGAAATCCACGACTGTCTCGCCCGTCTGCATCCGTTTGATATAGCCGGGCACAGGCTTGCGGTTGCTCCAGCGCAGCCCCACCGCGTCTGCGGATGGCGTGGCTGTGGGGTGCGCAAAAGGCAGACGCATATGGCTGTGGCTGCCCGGCCCCACGCCGATATACTCCTGGTTGCGCCAGTAGAGAAGGTTATGGAAACAGGGACTGGGGATTGGGGATCGGGGATCGGAGGACGATCTTCCCAGTTCCCACTCCCCAGTCCCCGATCCCTTTTTTACCCAATTCGAGACTTCGTACTGAGAGTACCCCGCTTCCGCCAGTCGGGTGATAGCTGTTTCGTATAGTTCGCCGGCCAGATCGTCGTCGGGCCCGGGGACACGGCCTGTCTCCACCCAATGGAAAAGGGGCGTCTCCGGCTCGACGATCAGACTGTAGAGGCTCAGGTGTTCCGGGGCCAGGGCGATGGCCTTTTCCAGGGTGGCTGCCCAAATCCGGGTGGATTGGTTGGGCAGACCGAAGATGAAGTCCAGATTGATGTTGGCAAAACCGGCGGAACGGGCCCCGTCATAGGCCCGGCCCACGTCGTCCACCGAATGGATGCGCCCCAGGAAATTGAGTTCGTCCGGGTCAAAGCTCTGCACACCCATACTCAGCCGGTTGACCCCCAGCCCGACCAGCCCGGCGAATTTGGCCTGATCGACTGTACCGGGGTTGGCTTCGCTGGTGATTTCGCAGGTTTCGGCCAGCCGGTAGCAGCGGTGGATTGTCTCGAAAATCTGCGCCAACTGGGAAAGGGCCAGGACTGTGGGTGTGCCGCCGCCCACAAAAATCGTGTGGATGGTGCGCCCGTCAATCCGGGCAGCCCACATCTCCAATTCAAGACAGAGCGCGTCCACATAACTCTGGAAAATGCTATCCAGCTTCGCATAGGTATTGAAATCGCAGTAGGGGCACTTCTTTTCGCAGAAGGGGATATGCACATACAAGCCCAGCGGCTCGTCGCTTTCTTTTGTGCCCTGCGCGTCTCCGCTGTGAATCCTCTCCATTTAGCGGTTGTCCAGACGGAAGCCGTGGCCGCGCACAGTGACAATATAGCGATATTCCGCGTCGCATTCGTCGATACGTTCGCGCAAGCGGCGCACCAGCGCGTCGATGGCCTGCTCGCTCACCCCTTCACCGCTGGCCTCGGGCCAGACGATATTAATAATGGCTTCCCGGGTGACCACACCGCCGCCGGATTCCCACAGGGCGTGGAGCAGCCGGTATTGATGCAGGCTGAGGGGGGGATCGATGAGTTTGTTGTTGACCCATACCTGGCGGGTCTCCATATCCAGCCGCAGTCCCGGCAGCTCGTCGTCCAGCGTCAGGGGAGCGGTAGCGCCAGCATCGACAAAAGCCAGTTTGAAACGCAGAGCGATCTGAATCTCATCGCCATCTTCCAGCCGGGCTACCCCATTCACTTCTTCGCCGTTCAAATGGGTGCCGTTCTTCGATTTCAGGTCTTCGATATGATAGTTGTCATTTTCCCAGAATATGCGGGCGTGGCTGCGGCTGACCTGGCGATCGGGCAAGGCGATGTCGCATTCATCCTGGCGACCAATCAACAATTCGTCCTCCCGGTGGAGGGACCAACGACGACCCGCGTCCGCGCCGTGGCGCAGAATGATCATTGCGCTCTCGCGTTGATGGCCGGGGCGGGTGGGCGGCTCCGGGGCGATGAGGTCTTCGGTTACTGAGGATTCATTCATTGGTTCATTTATCTGCTTTCAAAATCCATAGTATAATGGCTGCTAATGCGCAAGCATTATACCGAAGAAGCTCTCTGTTGGCTAGAGGAACTTTGTATTGTGGCTGCTTTGGAAAAAGGCATACTACTGCGGGAACGCTATGAGATTGTCCATTTGGTCGGTCAGGGCGGAATGGGTGCGGTCTATCAGGCCAACGACAGACGGCTGGATGGCCGGGTATGCGCCATTAAAGAGATCCTGCCGGAACTGCTCACCGGGCTGACCGATTCCTCCCAATCTCTGAACCAGACTATCGAGCAATTCTATCAGGAAGCCAGTGTGTTGGCCCGGTTGGATCATCCCAATTTGCCCAAAGTGTCGGATTATTTTTCCGAAGCGGGGCGGGAATATCTGGTGATGGATTTTGTGGCCGGGCGGGATTTGCAAGATATTCTGGCCGAAAGCAAACAGCACAATACGCCCCTGTCCGAATCCCAGGTTTTAGGCTGGGCCAGCCAATTGTTGGATGCGCTGGACTATCTGCATTGCCAGACACCCCCCGTGCTCCATCGGGACATCAAACCCGCCAATATTAAAGTGACACCCCAGGGGCGGGTCAAGCTGGTAGACTTTGGGTTGGTAAAAGTATTGCAGCCGGACGACACCCGCACGGTGACAGTCGTGCAAGGGCGGGGCACGGCGGCCTACACTCCGTTGGAGCAGTACGGCGGTGATACGGGCCACACGGACGTACGCACGGATATCTATAGTGTCGGTGCGACCCTCTACCATCTGCTGGCAGGGCAGCCACCCAAAGATGCCAAAGAGCGCTTTCTCCAGCCCGGCTCGCTGACGCCTCTGCGGGAAATCTGCCCGACACTCTCGGCACGCACGGAGCGGGCCATCTTTCAGGTGTTGGCCATGCACCCCAGCGAGCGGCCCAAGGATATTCGGGAAGTGCGCCGTCTGCTCTTTGGCACAACCGGCTCTCTGGGCGACGCACCGACTCTGATCCCTCGCCTTTCCTGGGGCGAAGTGATGCGCCAGAACCGGCTGCTCATCGCCGTCGCCGCTGTGCTGGTCATTACGGCGACCCTGCTCAGCCTGCTGGAACCCCCCATCGCCGGAATTCTCATCGGCGGTTTTCGCTTTGGGGGGCTGTGAGGGGTGGCAGGGGAAAGTGGCAGGTGACTGCCCAGTCTCCAATCCCTAATCTCCGATCCCCATTCTTGGCACAATCTGACACCCTTTTACATAGACCCGGCAGCCCTTCCTGACGTATAATTCCGGTCAGAACACGACCAATCAATACCCAATACCCCCCAATACCCGAGGTGAATTCCGTGGAAACTATTGTCAAGTCGCCTACCCAAACCGTCATTATCGGCCCGAACCAGCCTTTTGTGATTATCGGCGAGCGCATCAACCCCACAGGACGCAAGCGGCTGGCCGCCGAGATGCAGGCCGGTGATTTCAGCCGGGTGGTGGCGGATGCTCTGGCCCAGGTGGCCGCGGGCGCGCACATTCTGGATATCAACGCCGGCGTACCCAGCGCCATCCCCCAGAAGATCGAGCCGGAACTGATGGTGCGGGCGGTAGAGACCGTCCAGGCCATCACCGACATCCCCCTCTGCATCGACAGCAGCGTCGTGCCCGCGCTCATCGCCGGGCTGAAAGCGGCCAAAGGCAGACCGATTGTCAACAGCGTCACCGGTGAGGAAGAACGGATGGAAGCGATTTTTCCGGTGGTGGCCGAATACAAAGTGCCGGTCATCGCCATCAGTAACGACGAGACAGGCATCAGCTACGACGCCAAAGAGCGTTTCACCATCGCCAAACGGATTGTGGATCGGGCCGCCACCTACGGCATCCCACCGGAAGATGTGATTATCGACCCCCTGGCTATGCCCGTGGGCGCGGTAGATAACGCGGGGCGCACCCTCTTTACAATCGTGCGGATGATCCGGGAGGAGCTGGGCTGTAACACAATGTGCGGAGCCAGCAACATCAGTTTTGGTATGCCCAACCGGCCACTCCTCAACGCCACATTTATTGCGATGGCCATCGCCGCGGGGATGACCTGTGCCATCACCAACCCGCTGGAGAAGGAGATTCGCCATTCTATCTATGCCGCGGATGCGCTGAATGGCAATGACGAATCGTCCATGCGCTATCTCTCTGCCATGCGCGAGGCGGAAAGTGCGGGGGCGGAAAGCAGCGGTGCCGGGGATCGCCGAGCCGAGCGGGACGCCCGGCGGAGTGTCCGGCGGAGTCGTGCTGGCTGAGAGAAATTGATTTCATTTATGCCTGTGAAAATTTGCGCAATGTCCACGCTGCGGGTATACTACTTGCGCGCTTCTGCGAAATTTCAGGGCATTGCGCCGATTGTGTAGGACAACGACGGTCAATTTATGTTGGCTGTCAGTGACAACCAGGAGTCTGCTGTGCAGTCCCAGCGCATCAATATCTGGCGGCTTAGTCTGGTTTTTGTCAGCAGTGCAGCCATTCCGCTGTTGATTGGTTTGGGCGTGGACCTGCTTTTTCCCTCGTCACTGTCGATGCTGATGCTTGCGGGTATCGTCTCGATTCCGATTGTTGCTTTTACCGTCAGCCGGTCTGTTTTGGCGGAGATGGAGCGGGTTATCCAGCTTGTCGCTCCTGCCGAACCGGTGGACGAGACGCACGCAGGCGAAGTGCCTGCTGTACTGGACCAACTTCACCCGGAAGATGCGGGCCGCTCTACGGCCTGACTGATTCATATTTTGCTCGATGAGGGGGTATAGCCAGTGAATAAACTTGTCGGATTCTTCACAAACCTCGTACAGGATCCTCGCCGCCGTAACATTACCCTGGGGGTACTTGTGCTGCTGGTGGGGAGTATCATTCTGAAGCCCCTGATGTCATCGCCCCACGTCTCCCTGGCCGCGGAACCGCTGCTGGAGCACGGCCCGGCCTGGTTCACCAACGCTCTGTTGACCACTCTGATTGTGGATATTATCCTGATTGTGCTGGCCCTGGCGACACGGGCTGGCCTGAAGGAAGGCGTCCCCAGCGGTCTGGTCAACTTTATGGAGATGGTGATTGAGGCGTTGTATGGGCTGTTGGAGAATGTGGCGGGCAAAAATGCCAAACGCTTCTTTCCCATTGCCGCGACAATTTTTCTCTTCGTCATTATGAGCAACTACTCCGGGCTGATTCCCGGTGTGGGCAGTATTGGCCTCTATCACGGCGCAGAAAAAGAGGGCGGTCACGCCATTATTCTCGACAATCAGGTGGCGGCAGCCGATGAAAAAGTTGCCTTCTCTCTCTTCCCCGCCGAAGAGGAAGGTCACGCCAAATTCGTTCCCCTGCTGCGTGCGCCCAGCGCCGATCTGAATGTGACCTTTGCCCTGGCTCTGATCACGATGATAATGGTGCAATACTACGGCATCAGTTCCCTGGGCGGCAAGTATTTCAAGAAGTTCTTCAACTTCGGCGGTAAGGGTTTTATGGGGGCCATCTTTGGTGTGGTGGGCATCCTGGAACTCATTTCCGAAATCGCCAAAATCATCAGCTTCGCCTTTCGTCTCTTTGGCAATATCTTTGCGGGCGAAGTGCTGCTGGCGGTTATGGCCTTTCTGGTCGCCTTTCTCCTGCCTATGCCCTTCTACGGGCTGGAGCTTTTCGTCGGCTTTATTCAGGCCTTCGTCTTTATGATGTTGGCTGTAGTCTTTTTCTCAACGGCGATGGTTGGTCACGACGATCATCATTAGGGATTGGGGACTGGGGAGTAGGGATTGGAGACTGGGAAGTCTCTGCTCCCCAGTCCCTAGTCCCTACTCCCCAATCTCTTTTCTCCGGTATCTCTGTTCAACACAAGGAGTGCAACACATGGACATCCAAGCTGCCAAGGAAATCGGCGCTGCTCTGGCGATTGGTCTGGGCGCTATTGGCCCCGGCATCGGTGTGGGTTTGATTGGTGCCAAGGCCGTCGAGGCGATGGGCCGCAACCCCGAAGCATCTGGTCTGGTGCAGACCAACATGATTCTCGGCTTTGCCTTTGCCGAAGCCATCGCGATTTATGCGCTGGTCGTCTCTCTGCTGGTCAAGTTCGTCTAGGAATCGTTCACCGAAGCCGTTGTGCGCCGATTGGTGCTGGGCAATTGGCAGCACGCGCATAACGGGTAGATGAGCGTCGTCCGTACAGACGACGCCAAGGAATCAGGAGGTACATTTTGGGCGAAGTACTTGGACAACTTGGCATTAGTGGACCTCTGCTGCTATCGCAGATTGTCAACTTTGTAATCCTGATGGTTCTGCTGCGCCTCTTCCTCTACCAGCCTGTGCTGGGGATGCTGGAGAAGCGCAAAGAGCGGATTGCCCAGAGCCTGAAGGAAGTCGAACGCTCCTCCACCGCCGCGGCTGACGCGGAAAGGGAACGGGCGAAAATTCTCGACGAAGCACGCCGGGAGGCGACAGAAATTCGTGCCCAATCGGCGCGTGACGCGGAACGGATCGCATCTGAGATTCGCTCCCGGGCCGACGCCGAAGCAACCGACATCCGCATGAAGGGCCAGGCCGACGCCGAAGCCCAGGTGCAGACGATTTTGGCCGACGCCAAGAAGCAGGTTGCTGATCTGGCAATTGCCGCCACCGAACAGCTATTGGGGCGGGAACTGCAAAACCGGACCGAGCAGGAACGCTTTGTCAATGAGTATCTGGCTCAGCAGAGCGGGAGTGGCAAATGAGTACACAGCGCATGAAAGCCGACCGATATGCACAGGCCATCCTGGAAGCGATCGTCGAGCAATGGCAGGGGACGCTCTCTTCTGTCGCTGATGCGCTGGCGCAAGGCAACACTCTGGCGGCATTGAACGATCACAGCCAGGAACTGGACGGGCGTTTGGCCCAATTGGGCAAACTGCTCCCGGCTGACTCCTCCGCCGAGATTCAAAACTTTCTGAGTATGCTTGTTCAGGAAGGCGATCTGAATCTGTTGGGCGCGATAAGCGGCTCCCTGCGCAGCAGCCTGAGCGGTCAGACTGCGCCCCAGGAAGCCGAGATCGTCAGTGCTGTGGAATTGGGCGAAGCGGAAAAAGATCAGTTGCGCCAGCAATTGACCGCCAAGCACGGCGATGGACTGACCTTTGCCTTCCGCGTGGACGCCTCTTTGCTGGGCGGTCTGCGGGTACGGGTAGGTGACAGTCTGATCGACCACACAGTAGCCAGCCGGTTGACTGCCCTGCGCGAGGTCATCGCCTCGACGGTGCGCTAGTTGCAATCTGACTTCGAAGGAGAGGGACGCCTATGGCGATTCGCACGGAAGACATCACCCAGGATTTTACTGCTTTACTCAAGAAGCAGATTCTCAATTTTAAGCCTGCTCCCCGCCAGGTGGACGTGGGCGAAGTGGTCGAGGTCGGTGACGGCATCGCCATTATCTCCGGTCTGCGCGGCGTTATGTCTTCGGAACTGGTGGAATTCACCAAGTCCGGCGTCGTGGGTATGGTTCTGAATCTGAATGAGGATACGGTCGGCGTCATCATTATGGGCGAGTATACGTCCATTAAAGAGGGCGATCTGGTGCGCAGCACAGGCCGAATTGCTTCGGTCCCCGTGGGCGACGCGCTGATTGGCCGGGTGGTCAACGCCATCGGCCAGCCTCTGGACGGCAAAGGCCCCATCGATACAGACAAACTGCGCAACGTGGAGCGTATTGCTCCCGGTGTGGTCACCCGCAAGTCGGTGGATACACCTGTGGAGACCGGCATCACCGCCATCGACGCGCTCATCCCGATTGGCCGGGGCCAGCGGGAGCTGATTATCGGCGACCGGCAGACGGGCAAGACCGCTGTCGCCATCGACGCCATTATCAACCAGAAGGGCAAAAATCTGATTTGCATTTATGTGGCCATCGGTCAGAAGCAATCGACTGTGGCCCAGGTGGTGCAGATTTTGGAAAACAACGGCGCAATGGCGCATACGATTGTGGTCACGGCTTCGGCCTCGGACCCTGCCGCGCTCCAGTTTCTGGCTCCCTATGCGGGTACAGCTATGGGCGAGGAGTTTATGGAGCAGGGCCGGGACGCGCTGATCGTCATCGACGATCTCTCCAAGCACGCCCAAGCCTATCGCCAGGTCTCCCTGCTGTTGCGTCGCCCGCCCGGACGTGAAGCCTATCCCGGCGACGTTTTCTATCTGCATAGCCGTCTGCTGGAGCGGGCCGCACGCATGGACGAGGCATCGGGCGGCGGCAGTCTGACTGCGCTGCCGATTATCGAAACCCAGTCCGGCGACGTTTCTGCCTATATTCCGACCAATGTGATTTCCATCACCGACGGCCAGATCTTCCTGGAAAGCGACCTCTTCTACGCCGGTATTCGCCCGGCCCTGAATGTGGGTCTTTCCGTGAGCCGGGTGGGTTCTTCTGCCCAGACAAAGGCTATGAAGCGTGTAGCCGGTCGTCTGAAACTGGAGTTCAGCCAGTTCCGCGAGTTGGCGGCTTTCGCCCAGTTCGGCAGCGATCTGGACGCCTCCACCCAGCGTCAACTGGGCCGTGGGCAGCGCATTCAGGAAATTCTGAAGCAGCCCCAATACCAGCCGATGTCCCTGCACCACCAGGTCTTCAGCCTCTTTGCTGTGACCAATGGCTATGTAGACAAAGTGCCTGTAACCCAGGTGAAGAAGTGGGAATCCGACCTGCACGCCCATATGGATTCCAACCACCCGGAGATCGGCCAGAACATTATGCGCAGCGGAACCCTGCCCGACGAGAGTGTGGATTCCTTGCGTCTGGCTCTGGACGACTTCAACAAAGGTTGGAGCGCTGGTTAGAACTGATAAGAGGCGGACGCAGATTTTTGTGATTTGAATTGATCCGCGCTGAATCAATGCGGATCAAAAATCTGCGTAAATCTGTGGTTTCTGCGTAATCTGCGTCCGCTTTTCGATTGTTTTGTCCCTATCCAAAGGGAGGGGTCTCTTGCCCAGTACACGAGAAATTCGACGCCGTATCCGTTCTGTCAAGAACATCTCCCAGGTCACAAAGGCTATGGAGGCGGTGGCTGCGTCCAAAATGCGCCGGGCGCAGAATCAGGTCTTGGCGACCCGCCCCTACGCCAAGAAGGCCCAGGAAGTTCTGAGCTACATTGCCCGGCTGAACACCACCGAGGGCGATCTGGACGCGCTGATCAACGAGCGCGCCGAGATTAAACGGGTGGGTATTCTGCTGGTCACTGCGGACAAAGGGCTGGCGGGCGGTTTCAACGCCAATGTGATTCGCACGGCGGCCCAGTTTATCCGCAAGCAGCGGGCCGAGGGCAAAGAGGTGGAGGTGATCACCGTCGGACGCAAGGGGCGGGATTGGCTTCTGCGCTACGATCCGGTGGTGCGGGCGGAGTTTATGGGACTGGGCGATGCGCCCACCACCAACGACATTGCGCCCATCACCCGCATTCTGCTCGATGACTATCGATCGGGCCGTTTTGACCAGGTGTATGCCATCTACACAGATTTTGTGAATACCCTTGTGCAGCAGCCCGTTGTGCAAAAACTGTTGCCTGTGCAACCTGCTGAAACAGATGATTCGATGGCTCCCGACTATATTTTTGAGCCGAGCGCCGGGGCTGTGCTGAACGAAGTGCTCATCGGTTTTACCGAAGTGCAGGTCTTGCAGGCCGTCTACGAGTCTTCGGCCAGCGAACATTCGGCCCGGATGGTTGCCATGCGCAACGCCACCGAAGCCGCCAATGAGCTGGTGGATGACCTGACTCTGCGCTACAACAAAGCCCGCCAGGAAGGCATTACCCGGGAATTGATGGACATTGTGGGCGGCAGCGTAGTGGCAGAGTAGTATAGACCGCATTGATACGTAGTCACTGAACTACCGGAGTATACGGAGCGAATTATGGCAGAAAATGGAAACAACGCCAAGATAATCGGGACGGTTAGCACCGTCGTCGGCCCGGTGATGGACTTTGCTTTTTCCGGCGGGAATTTGCCCGAAATCTACGACGCCGTCTATGTAGACCTGGACGGCGGCGGGGTCTTGACCTGTGAAGTGCAGCAGCATCTGGGTAACAATGCCGTGCGTGCGGTTGCCATGAGCACCACCGAAGGTATGCGCCGAGGGGTGGAGTGCTACTCCTACGGTCAGCCGATTACCGTCCCTGTGGGTCCCGCCACCCTGGGGCGTATTTTTGACGTGACGGGCAAGGCTATCGACAGCGACGAACCGGTGGATGCGACGGCCTATTACCCGATCCACCGGCAACCGCCTTCCTTCTCTGACCGTAGTACGACAGCCGAAATTTTCGAGACCGGCGTAAAGGTCATCGATCTGATTGCTCCCTTTACGAAGGGTGGCAAGACGGGTATCTTTGGCGGCGCGGGTGTGGGAAAAACCGTTGTCATCACCGAACTGATCAACAATGTGGCCGAGTTTCACAGCGGCTATTCCGTCTTTGCCGGTGTGGGCGAGCGCAGCCGCGAGGGCAACGACCTCTGGCACGAAATGAAGGATTCCGGTGTGCTCAAGTCCACTGTGATGGTCTTCGGCCAGATGAACGAGCCGCCCGGCGCGCGTCTGCGGGTGGGGTTGACCGGTGTGACGATGGCCGAGTATTTCCGTGACGAAGGCCGGGATGTGTTGCTCTTTATCGACAACGTTTTCCGCTTTGTCCAGGCCGGTTCCGAAGTCTCCGCGCTCCTGGGCCGCTTGCCCAGCGCGGTGGGCTATGCGCCCACACTGGGCACGGATATGGGCCAGTTGCAGGAGCGCATCACCTCCACCAAAACCGGCTCGATTACGTCTATGCAGGCTGTCTACGTGCCCGCCGATGACTATTCCGACCCGGCTCCGGCCACGACCTTTGCCCACCTGGATGCCACCATTGCCCTGGAACGCGCCCTGGCCGAGCAGTCGCTCTACCCGGCTGTGGACCCCCTGGGTTCCACCAGCCGTATTCTGGACCCCAACATTGTGGGCGAGGAACATTACGCCATAGCCCGCCGTGTGCAGCAGACATTGCAGCGCTACCGGGATTTGCAGGACATTATCGCCATTCTCGGCGTGGAAGAGTTGAGCGAAGACGACAAGCTGACTGTGGCCCGTGCCCGTAAGGTACAACGTTTCCTGACCCAGCCCTTCTTTGTGGCTGAGGTCTTCACCGGTCAGTCCGGCAAGTTTGTGAAGATCGAAGATACCGTGCGCGGCTTCCAGGAGATTCTGGACGGCAAGCACGACGACCTGCCCGAACAGGCTTTCTATATGGTGGGGACGATTGAAGAGGCTGTAGAGAAGGGCGAGCGGCTGCGGGCGGGGAACTAGCCCGACGACCTTTTGTTGATTGGGTTTTCGGACTGAAGGCGTGAAACGTAAAACGTGAGATCAGTCGAGACCCGTCACGCTTCACGTTTCATTCGTCTGGCCGTCTGTAGCCACGAGGATATACACGTATGACCATTCAAGTGGAAATTGTCACCCCCCGCCGGGAGCTGTTCAGCGGCGCGGTGCAGATGATTACCCTGCCTGGCGTTGAAGGCCAGATGGGTGTGATGGGTCAGCACGCACCCCTGTTGACGACCCTGGACATCGGTGAGATTATTCTGCACCGGCCCGGCGAGGAGAACGACTACATCGCCGTCACCGGTGGTGTGGTGGAAGTGCGCCCGGATAAGGTGATTATCCTGGCCCGTTCGGCGGAACGGGCGGATGAGATTGACGTTGCCCGGGCCGAGGCTGCTATGCGCCGGGCCGAGGAGTCCCATCAGAATCGGCCCGCGGAGGAGCGGCGTCCGGTAGAGTTGGCCCTGCGCCGCAGCCAGGTTCGTCTGAAGGTGGCCCAGCGTCGGCGGGCGCGTCGCCCAGGGATTGGACCTCGCGACGACGAGTAAGTGTGAGGCTTGTCTGTCGATTTGTTTACAATAAAAGCCGGATTCCTGTAGGAATCCGGCTTTTTGCTGCTTGGGGCAACTGTTCAGCCGCTTCCCAGCGAGAACGCATCGTCAGCGGGTGACAAATGCACCTCCACGCGTGCGCCAAGCGCCCTGGCTACTTTGTTCAGGAAGGAAAGGTTGGGCGGTGTGGCACCGCGCTCAAGACGGGCAATGCTGGATTGTCGGGTGCCTACCAATTCAGCCAGTTGCTTCTGTGTCAAACCGCGCAGGATGCGCAGGCGGGCCACCTGGTACGCAGGTTCACGCGCGGCCAGTGCCGCCACGAACTCGGGATCCTGCAGTCGTTCGGCCTCCCATTCTTCGAGTGACATAAATCGATCATCCATCTTCAACCCCTCCCTCCAACACTTCTGCCAAACGACGTTCCGCAAGAGCCAACTCCTGGGGCGGCGTCTTTTGGCTCTGCTTGCGATAGGCGTGCAAAATAACAAACCGTCTGCCAATATAGGCAAAATAGAAAAAACGATTTGCCCCAGGCCGTAGTTCCCACAATTTGCCACCGATATGCTTCGCATGAGGCATCCCGACTGAAATGCCAAACTCCCGCAAAAGACGAAAGGCTTCCTCGGCTGTAGCCTGCCCTAAAAATAGCCATTCGTACGTCGGACTGTTAGTCCGACCAGCGACGTTGCAGGCCCGTCGGACTAACAGTCCGACGTACATTTTTCATCCCCCGTGGCGCTACCCGTCGTATGGAGAACTGTTCTGCAACAGGAAGCGCATTCAGGTACTCGGCAATGGGGCTGCGCCCACGCCCGTCCTTGTAGAAGACGACGCGCCACGGCAATGGCGGCTCTGCTATCGGCATAACACTATTATCACATTTTGGTTATGTGGTGTCAAATTGGATGGCTTAGGGCGCGGAGCAAGCTGCTCTGAGCCGGTCGAAGGGTCGAAGTGAAATCAAGCGGGTAATTCGGTGGCCTGCCATTGGGACAAAGCAGGCGAAGCGGTGCAGGCCCCAGGCTAATGGGTAGATGTGCCTGCGAGCGGATCACGCCTTTAACGAATCACCTTGAAAGCGTGTGGAATGTAATGGTTAAGTCACCCTCTAAAACTGCCCCCGCCTGTGTTGATAGATATCATAAGTAACCTTTCTGCTCTGACCGAACCAGTTGGGCCAATTCTACTCCCCCCCTCACCCACTTGTCAAGCAATCGAAACGTGACCCAACGACCCAAAAACGCCTCATACCGTTCCTCCCACTTCTTAGCCATCGATCCCCCAAGCCGTTGGCCTTTCTACCCCGAATCAGGTATCCTATCTTCATCTGTCACCTGCCACCTGCCATCTGCCATGCCCAACTTCGACATAAATCTCTGGCACCCCATCGGCGTCCTCATCAGCGCTCTGATGATCTACTGGTCTATCGAAGACGACCGGCTACTGCGCACAGACCCGGACGAATTCCTGCGCAAAATGATGCGCGGGGAAGGCAATTTCTGTATGACTGTGCAAGCCTATCTGGGCCGTTTTGCCAGAAACCACGCGCTGGAACTGGCCCAGATCGACGACCCGGAGGCGCGCCAGGCCGAGTACATCCGCCGGGTGTTGGCTATGCCGGATAAGCAGCGGATGCTGGCAATGGCCCACTGGGAGGTGCGTTTTCGGGGCATCGCCTTTGGGCTGATTGGGCTGGTGCTGCTGTATGACTGGGCGGGGGGGATTGGGTAATGGAGATTGGATAGGTCAGAATGCAGGCCCGTAGTGCATAGGGTGGTGAAGCTACGATTTGCGTGGGGAAACGTGAAGACGTGAAACGTGAAGACGTGAAACGTGAAGACGTGAAACGTG
>JAHDWH010000388.1 GCA_023384455.1 Caldilineaceae bacterium
TCCAGCTACTCGACTTCTCCCGATACGCTATTCTACCACTTGTCGGTTTGAGGCGGAGCTTCGCTGGAGTAAATAACCCCTGACATTCGAAAGAAAATGCTCGGAAAGCTGTCTAAGTTGATTCTGATGTAGATATTGTTCCTCTGGCAAAGTAAAAGGCAGGGTAATAATTACCCTGCCTTTTACTTTGCCAGAAACTTTCTACCTGTTGCGATTTTGTACTTACCTCATCGTCTCGAACGACACCACCGCACTCTTGCCTTCTATAATACTACACCTCAATCACCACCGGCAGAATCATCGGCCTCCGGCCCATCTCCCGGTGACAGAAGGCGGAAAGTTCGTTGCGGATCTTGCGCGAGAGGACGGACGACGGCGTGTTGGGCTTGATTTCGTTGCGCACAGTATCGGCGGCCCGTTTGAGCAGCCCTTCGTTGTCCCGCACATAGACAAAGCCCCGGGTGATAATCTCCGGCCCATAGAGAATCGAGCCGTCGAATTCATCCAGCGCTACAATGCAGACCATAAAACCGTCGCTGCCCAGGTGTCCCCGATCGCGCAGGACGACAGTGCCGATGTCTCCCACACCCAGCCCGTCTACAAAGACGTGGGCCGCGTTGACGTGCTCGCCCATCCGGGCCTGGGTCACATCGCTTTCGCTGTCAAAGCGGCCAAATTCCAGCACCTGGCCGTCTTCGATGACAAAGACATTTGCTTCGGGCACGCCGGTCTCCACAGCCAGCTCCCCGTGCAGGACCAGATGGCGGTATTCGCCGTGGACCGGCACAAAGTAGCGGGGACGCACCAGTTCCAGCATATGCTGGTAGTCGGCCCGCCCCCCGTGGCCGCTGACGTGAACCGAGTCGGCCAGTTCGTGATAGACTACTTTGGCACCCTGGCGGTAGAGATTGTCAACCGTGCGGTTGAATAGCTCCTCATTGCCGGGGATGGGCACCGCGCTCAGCACAACCGTATCGCCCTTGCGCAGGGTCAACTGGCGGTGGTCGCCCATACTCATCCGCACCATCGCGCTGGTCGGTTCGCCCTGGCTGCCTGTGGCTACAATCGTCACGTGGCTGGCGGGCAGCTCTTCCATCTCTCTGGCCGAAAGCAGTTCATCGGGCTTCACGTCCAGATAGCCCAGCTTCATAGAAATTTTCACATTATTGATCATCGAGCGGCCCACTGTACCCACCTGGCGCTGGTGGCGGCGGGAAACATTAATGATCTGCTGCACCCGGCTCACATTGCTGGCAAAGGTCGCCAGAATCACCCGGCCCGGCGCTTTGGAAAAGACCTCATCCAGCCCGGCTTCCACTGTGCGCTCGCTGGGGGTTGTGCCCAGGCTCTCTACATTTGTGCTGTCGGCCAGCAGCAGCAGCACGCCCTCATCTCCCCAGCGCTTGAGTTTGTCGGTCTCCGTGGGCTTGCCATCCACTGGGGTTGGGTCAAATTTGTAGTCACTGGTCATAATCACCCGGCCAGCGGGTGTCAGAATCGAGACGCCCACACTGTCTGGAAAGCTGTGGCAGGTGTGGAAAAATTCGATTTTGAAGGGGGCCAGATCGATCACATCTTTTTCGGTAACGGTATTCAGCCGCACTTTGCCAAGCAGATTTTGCTCGCTCAGCTTGCCTTCCAGCAGACCCCGGGTCAGGGCTGTGGCGTAGATGGGCGCGTCGATCCCCTCTTCGATCAGATAGGGCAGGGCGCCGATGTGATCCTCGTGGCCGTGGGTCAGGACAATGCCCCGAATCCACCCCTTGCGTGCCAGCAGATATTCGATGTCAGGGATGACCACATCCACCCCGTGCATATCGCTGTCCGGGAACATCAATCCGGCGTCCACAATCAGGATGTTCTCGCCGGATTCCAAAACCATCATATTTTTGCCAATCTCCCCCAGGCCGCCCAGGGGGATCATACGCAGTTGCGCGGGGGTATCCGCGGCGTGCGCGTCGTTCGTGGGCTGGTCATCCAGGACCAGCGCTGCTTCGTTATTCATTCAGTTGCTCCTTCTTGAAAAGAAAAATTTACACTATAAGAACGCCGGGCGACGTCACCCGCCCGACGTGCTGATCATTTTTGGGCCAACAGACCCGGTAACTTCTGCATATCCGCCGCAAAGGCTTCCCGCCAGAGGGGATTGCGCAGGGCAGCGGCTGGATGGTACATCGCCATCGCCACCTGCCCTGGGCCGATCTCTCTTACCTGGCCGTGAATCCGGGTGATGCGTTCCCCCGGAAACCAGCGCGCCATACTAAACCGCCCCAGTGTGCCCACCACCTGAGGAGCGAGGAGTTCTATCTGTCTTTCCAGAAAACCCCGGCAGGCGGCAATCTCATCGGGTCGGGGGTCCCGGTTTTCGGGCGGTCGGCATTTGACGACATTTGTAATAAAGAGATCCCCGCGGTGCAGGCCAATGCTCTCGATCATTCCATCCAGAAAGCGCCCACTGCGCCCCACAAAGGGCCGCCCCAGCCGATCCTCCTCGGCCCCTGGCCCTTCGCCCACAAAGACAATCCGCGGGTGCTGGTGGCCCTCCCCCGGCACCGCGTGGGTACGGGTTTCGCACAGCCGGCAGGCCGTGCAGGAGCGGATTTCCGTTTCCAACAGCAAAAGCTGCTGCTCTCTGTCGGGCTGGCTGGGCAGAAGAGTCTCTTCCAGTCTTTGATCCATACAAGCTCATTACACAGTGGATCACCCACAGGTCCACATACACGCATTGGGTATCGCGTCTATTGTACCGCTGAAGAGGGGCTTTTGTCCATTGATGGCAGGTCTGCGCGCCATTGCGCTGCCGATTAGGCAGAAGATGCGTTATTTTCCGGCCAATGCGGCTGCCTACCGGTATAATTCCTCGCGGCGGTCGGCAAAGATGGGGATGCGCTGGCGGTGCCCACAGCAGTGTACGCCGCCATATAGCGGACAGAATCATTACCAGTCTAGGGGTATCCTCTGCGACATTGGCTGTCTGGTGGAAACATCCTTTGAGTCAGGCTACCAGCGGCTAGAACATCTGGGCGTGTCCATCGTCACCCTTGCCATCATCGACGGTATGGAGGCGACAGTATCGTCGTGCGCGACCCGACAGAAGAATAACTACAAAGTAGTTTATTGCATAACCTCGTATCTTATACTAACGGGGTAAGGTTCGTCTAGAATTGGTGAATTTGGATAGCCAATTACAATGGAAAGAATACAGTTCGTGATGCCAGGAAGAATTTCATAAATGGTTGGGTCTGAAGTGTATGGTCCGTTTATCTTATTTTTATCGTCTATAACGTTTACAGTGTAATAGATCAAATAAGCCGAAATTGAATTGTTTCTATTACCTGTGTTCTCAATCTTGAATTCAACACTTAGAATTATTCCTCCTTCTGTTTCGTCAATTCCAGCAATAGGTTTTTCTGCTAAGGAAATATTTCTTTGTGTACTCGGTGCTGATTCTAAACCGAAGGACAGAGTCCGCAATCTTCTTATTTGGCCTTCTTTATTGACAATCAATTCAAATGGGTGTGTTCAAAATGAGTTAGAGCAGAATCAAGCAGCGAGAGCATCAGGTGAA
>JAHDWH010000052.1 GCA_023384455.1 Caldilineaceae bacterium
ATTCTCTGCGCCTCTGCGTCTCTGCGAGAGGAATCTACCTTTTTGCAGTGGACTCGCGGATTCGTCCGCTATTTCACTTCAAAGATAACCTCAATCTCGCAGGCCCAATTGTCGGGCACGGTCAGACCGATGGCGCTGCGGGCGTGGCGGCCGGCCTCGCCAAAGACGCCGATGAGCAGGTCGCTGCACCCGTGGATCACCGCGGGGGTGTTGTCAAAGTCCGGGGCTACGTTGACCATCCCGAAGACCTTCACCACCTGCACCACATTGTCCAGGCTGCCCGCCAGCGAATGGACGGCTTGCAGGCAATTCAGTGTACACAATTTGGCCGCCTCGTAGCCATCCTCCACCGACACATCCTGCCCCACTTTGCCTTTGATCTGCTGACCACCCCAACGGGAGACCTGCCCCGATGTATAGATCAGATTGCCGGTGCGCTTGGCGTGCATCAGCCGCCCCGCGTTGAGTTCGATATTCTGCAGGGTATACCCCATCTCTTGCAACTTCGCTGCGTAGGACATTCTTTCTTCTCCCTTTGTCTTGGCGTCTCTGTGTAGTTTCTACTCTGGCAGCACTGCAATGCAGTCCACTTCGATCAGAATGTTGGGCAATTGTACACCTACGGTCGTGCGGGCCGGGTAGGGTTTGGTCAGAAAAGTCTGGTAGACTTCGTTCATCTCGGCAAAGTCCTTCAGATCGGCCAAATAGACGCCCACTTTTGTTACGTGGGCCCAATTGGTGCCCGCGGCTTCCAACAGCGTCTTCAAATTTTCAAAGACCTGCACGGCCTGTCCGCGGAAATCCGACGCGACTTGCCCGCTGGCCGGGTTGCGGGGGCCTTGCCCAGAGATGAAAACGGTTGGTCCACTGGCTACGATCCCCTGGGAGTATATCCCCGCGGGGGGAGCACCCTTTTCCGTAAACACTTCCTTACGCATACATTTCCTCACTTTCGGATGGTGAATCAGAGTCTCTGGCGACGGCGCATCTGCTCCGACAGCCTATTCTACCATACGTCGGCTCGTTCTTCTTCACCCTTCCTCAAGCGTATTGGCTGCAACTGCTCAGGCTTAGGGTGCGACGCATTCGCCACACAATTTTGGAACAGGGATATTCTCCTGGCGAGTGCGTCGCACCTGAGTAGAACGTTGGCGCTTTCTATCTGGCCAGGTTCGGCAAATAGATCGAGTTGCTGCCGCTGACTTGGAAGTTGAAAACGGTATTGTTGGCGTCGTAAGCGGGCGAGGGCTGGGTGAAGGTCCAGTCGTGGGGCACACCTTCGGCAGCCACAGTAAAGTCAGAGGTATCTTTGCTCTTCAATCCGATTTCAAAGACGGCGCTGAAGGACTCGTTGGGACTCAACTTGCCATCACCGCCCAACTGCGCCGAAAGGATGGAGATGGTTGCCCCCAGACCGCCAGGACCGCCATCCGCATTCAACACCAGATTTCCCCCAGCCAGATTGGTTACATTGAAGGAGATATCCTCCAGCGTAATTTCTGTGACATTGGCAAAGGTGGTTTCCAGACGGTAGACACCGGCAGGCGCATTGGCCCTGGGCATGGGATCGTAGCGACCAGTCGAGCCTAGCAATTTGAGGCGATGATTGATCGACGGATTCTGCAAAATGTCGCTGATGTAGAGCGGCGGCTCCAGCAGACCGTCCCAAGCGCCAAAGTCGATGAAGGCGGATGTCGCGCCGGCGGGGACATCGACCGCCTTGACGAACTCCTGCTCATCGCCATCGGGCCAGATGAGCGTCATCACCACATCAAAGGCCTGGCCTTGCGCGCCGGTGTCGTCGAAGAAGACCTGCTCCTTGTCCCGGTCCATATTCAGCAGGACCGACTCGCCTGCATCGAGAACCACATTGCTGACCTCGAAGATGACACTGGGGTCTTCTGCGTTGACCGGATCGTAGGCCAGGTAGATAGTCGGCGCGGTGATGGTCTCGGTCGCTTTGAAGTCGATGTAATTGCCCTTGGGGCTGACCGCAATCTCCAGAAATTCGTCCGGGTCTAGCTGAATGTCGTCCAGCCCCATAGCGTAGCCATCGCCGGTCATCGTCAATCCCCCATCGGCTATGGCATCAATCGTCTTGCCGCTGATATAGACCCTGTAGATGGCGTCTGGCGCGGCCAGGAAGGGTACTTCGATGAGCGGGGGCACATCTTTGTTCAGCCCGCCTTTGAAGTAATTCACGGTAGCATTGGGGATTTCATTGATGAACGTTTCGGTGTCAAAGGCAAAACCCGTGGACTGATCCGCCTCATTGGCGACCAGAAAGGCCCCTTCACCCGCATATTCAAAGCGAATTGTACCACTGATCTGGCCCATCGCCGTCACGGCCTGGCCTGTTCCAGCAGTTTCTTCAGGACAGAAAGGGCAGGTGAAATACTTGCCCGCGGGCAGATCCCGGGCGCTGACCTTGACCAGCTCCAGATTGCCCGTCGTCGCCGTACCGGTATAGACCGTGGCCGGTTCGCCGGGGGTGGATGCTGTCACATAGCTCCAGATGTTGGCTGCCATATTGACGGTGATGTATTGGCGCTGTTTGGGGTAGTTGTTGTCATAGACGAGAATGCGCGACTCATGGGTGTTGACCGTTTCGACGCCATAGGCTGTGATGGCATGGCCGTCTTTGAATTCGTTCTTCGGCCCTTCCAACCGGTAGATGCCGACTGTGTAGGCGATGGGCTTTGCCAGATTGAAGTCAGTGGTCAACTGCTGGACAGCCGCTACCGGGGCCACCTTTTTCGTTGCGTTCCAAACCTCGTCCAGTCCCTGGCGGACAAAGTAAGAGGCAATGTAGTTCTCGATCGACTGCTGGGGAAAGTTCAGGTCAATCGTCGTCACGGCCCCGGCCTGAAAATCGGCCGGAGAATACTTGCCTTTGAACTCGGCCCAATCGAAAAGACGCAGGCTGGTGACCGCCATCCCCTCGCAGTGTCCACCGTTCATCCCCGCGATCTGGCCTTCCATCCACTTGCGGGCCGGACCACTCAGCACACAGGTGGCCGCGGTTGTACCCGACTTGCAGGCGGCCTTGCCAAACATGGCAAACATATCGGCTGTGCCCAAATCGTCGCTGGAGACCCGGGGGGCTTCGTTGGTGAAATTATCAAACTGGAATCCATCGGCTGTGACATCAAAGGGGGTGCCATTGACATCTTTATAGACGGCTACCAGGGTGCCCGGCGCTTCCACCGTCGTTCGGATGCCGTTCCCAAAGGCGCCTGGCGCAGGTCGAAAGATTTGATTTTCGGTGATTTCGACATACCCACCGATGGCCACGCTGTTCTTGACGTTGACCACCAGATTGAGGGTCTGGCTGGCATTGGCCGCCAGATTGGCTATTGTAAACTCGACACCGCTATCCGCGGGGATGAAAGTGCCACCGCTCACGTAGGTGGCATTGGCAGACAGCTTGCTGAAAACGCCAATGTTCGTGATCGCCTGGGCGGTCAAGTTTTTGACCGTCAGCGTATAGTTGATATTACTGCCGGGCGTCACATAGGACGGCCCACTCACCGTCAAAGACATTGTCGGGCTTTGGGCAAGGGCTGCTGGCACACCCTTTGGCAGCAGAATACCGCCGAACAGGAACAGGGCCACGAGCGCCAGAACAGCGCTGGTTCGTGCAATCCTGGATTTCACAAACATATTTCCTCCCAAGTTATTGTATACAAATGGTGCTTCAGACACGTTCTAACTTTCCTTTCTGATTGGGTCTTACATACTTTGACACTCCTTGGATATACAATCGGTGTGGTTTGGCACAGCGCCGAATGCCAGCGCTATCACCTAGATTTCCTCCTTTTGTTGATCCGACGGTATTATTTGGTGTTGGACTGTGAGCAACTCGGCACGCAAAGCCGCCACTAAATCGTCCACATCGGTGAAACCCCACCGTTGACCGGTGGCCGGTATTTCTAGCGTACAACGCAGGATCGCAGCCTGAGCCAGCGCGCTGTACTCAACCTGATTGCGAATAATGAGTGTACTGAAAGTCACCGGATTGGATTCCATGCCCGTAAGCATAGCCATTGAACGCCAATCAAACGCCAATCACAACTTGCAATGAAAAATATGCTCCAATTAACCCTACTCGGCTCACCCCGTGTCCTGCTGGATGGTCAGCCCGTGACCGCCTTTGCCACGGCCAAAGCCCAGGCCCTGCTCTTCTATCTGGCCGTCACCGGCCAGCCCCACAGCCGGGATACCCTGGCCGCCCTGCTCTGGGACGGGATGACCGACGCCCAGGCCAAGAAAAATCTGCGCACTGTCCTGCCTGATCTGCGCCGTCTGCTCGGTGAGCATCTGGAGATCGACCGCCAGACAATCGCCTTTCGCCAGCCCAGCACCTATTGGCTGGATGTGGCCGTGCTGCGCGACGGGCTGACACCGGGCCGTGAGTCAGCCGACACCGCCACTCGTCAGAGCGACCCTCGCCAGAGCGCCGTCGATCTCTATCTGGGGGAATTTCTGGCTGGGTTCTATGTGCAAAGCGCCCCGGCCTACGACGCCTGGGTGTTGGAGCAGCGGGAACAGCTTCATCTGCTGGTGGTGACAGCGCTTTCCGGGCTGGCTGGGGACTATATCCAGGCCGCCGATTATGCCAGCGCCCTGGCCGCCAACCGCCGCCTATTGGGGATGGAGCCGTGGTCCGAGCCGGTGCATCGGCAGCAGATGGGGCTGCTGGCCCGGATGGGGGAACGCGCCGCGGCCCTGGCCCAATACGAAAGCTGCCGCCGTATTTTGCAGGCCGAATTTGGCGTGGAACCCCTGCCGGAGACGACCGCCCTCTACACGCAGATTCGGGCCGGGGAGATGGAAAATCCGTCCAGTGTTGCCACACCACATCCGTCCCTCCCCACCCAGCCGGTGATTGTACACACCCAGCGCCAGCGGACGGAGACGGAACACAACCTGCCCCAGCCGACAAAACTGTTCGGACGCGGGGCGGAGTTGGCCCGTTTGCACAAATGGATTGTGGAGGATGGCTGCCGTCTGGTGGGCATCTTTGGCATCGGCGGTCAGGGCAAGAGCAGCCTGGCCGTCTCCTTTGGCCGCGCCCTGGCCGAACACCCTCCCAAAACAGGGACAGGCTTTGCGCGCATCCTCTGGCAATCGCTCCTGAACGCCCCACCCCTGGCCGAAGTGATGCAGGAGTGGTTCTATCAGCTATCCGACCAGACCGCAACCGACCTGCCTGCCAGTCTGGACCAGCAGATGAACCGCTTGCTGGGCTATTTGCGCGCCCAACCCACGCTGATTGTCCTCGACAATCTGGAAAGCATTCTGCACAGCGACGGGCGCAGCGGCTACTATCGCCCCGGCTACGAAGGCTATGGGCAGCTAATCCGCCGCCTGGCCGAAAGCGAGCACCCCAGTTGTCTGCTGATCACCAGCCGGGAATGGCCCCAGGACCTGCTCCATCTGGAGGAGGAGCGACCGGTGGTGCGCGCCCTGGCCCTGGACGGTCTGTCCGCCGAAGCCGGGCAGCAGATAGTGGCGGCCAGGGGTCTGGCAGGCCAGGACGGGGATGTGGCCGCCTTTGTCCAACACTATTCGGGCAACCCTCTGGCCCTCAATCTGGCCGCGCAGACGGTCCGCGATCTTTTTGACGGCCAGATTGCCGCCTTTTTGCAGGCCGACACACTGATTTTTGACAATATCCGGGATGTGCTGGACCAGCAATTCGCCCGCCTGACGCCGTTGGAGGGGGAGCTTATGGGCTGGCTGGCCGTGGCCCGGGAACCCATCCCCTACCCCGCCCTGCGCGGTCTGCTGGCCCAGCCCCCCGCGCCCCGGGCTGTGCTGGAGGCCCTGCGCTCTCTGCAACGCCGCTCCCTGCTGGAAACCGACGACGACGCCTTTGGGCTGCAAAATGTGGTGCTGGAATATACGACCGAATGGCTGATCGACAATATCCTCGCCGATATTTTGGCTGACAGTCCCCAGGAAGCGTCAACCGGGAATCTCATCCCATCAACCCATCATCCCATCATCCCCTCGCCCCTAAACCGCCACGCGCTGGTGCTGGCCCAGAGCAAAGAGTATGTGCGTGCCAGCCAGACCCGGCTGCTTCTGCGCCCGGTGGCCGAGCGGCTGGTGGCCCAGCGGGGCGCGCGGGGGGCTGTGCAAAAGATTCAGACAATTCTTGGCGCTCTGCGCGGCCTGCCACCCACACCCGGCTATGCCGCGGCCAATCTGCTCCATCTGCTCTTGGCGATGGGCGTGGACGTGAGCGGCTACGACTTTTCCCGGCTCAGCCTGCGCCAACTCTATTTGCGGGGGGTCAGCCTGCCCCGGGTCAATTTTGCCCAGGCCGAGATCGTTGACAGCGTTTTCACCGAACCCTTTGGCCTGGTCTACAGCGCGGTCTTCAGCCTGGATGGCCGCTATTTGGCCGCGGGCACGGGCGAAGGGGCCATCTATCTTTGGCGCACAGCAGACCAGCAGTTGGCCCAGGTGATCCAGGCCCACAGCCAGAGCATCAGTGAGTTGGCCTTTGGGCAACGGCTGACCAGCGCCGGAGAAAGCCAGACGGTGCTGGTCAGCGCCTGCGAGGACAAAAGCATCGGCTTCTGGCCGTTGACCGGCCAGGGAGAGGCAGAAAACGCCACCCATCTGCGCCACCCGGAGCACGCCTCTCTGCTGGCCGCAGGGATCAGCCTGGACGGTCAGCGGGTGACCGGGGTGGGCGAGGATGGACAGGTCTTTGTGTGGGAAGTCGCCGCGGGTCAGACACCCCGTCTCGTCCAGCGCTTTGCCACCCACCCAACCCGCCTGCGTCTGATCGCCTTTAGCGCAGACGGCCAGATTGTGGCTGTGGGCAATCGCAACGGGCAGGTGCAGGTGCGCTCTCTGGCAAATGGGGGCGAGATTCTGCGCCTGGCCGTGGCGTCGGGTTCGATTGTGGCCCTGGCCCTGGGCCGGAACCGGGACCGGCAATGGCTGGCGACCGGGGGAAAAGAGGGCGATCTCTGCCTGTGGAGTCTGCCCGATGGCCGTTTGCTGCGGGTGGTGGAGACACAGGCGGGGGTCATCGACGCCCTGGCCTTTAGCCCGGACGGGGATTTTCTGACCAGCAGCCACGGGGATCAGGCGGTGCGGGTCTGGGCTATCGACACGCCTATCGTCGCCAATAGCCAGCCAGACTTGCGGCTGGTTCATACCCTGCCGGGACATAGCCAGATCATCTGGTCCGTGGCCTTTGCGCCCCGGCCCCCAAAAAAGGAGACGGGGCAACGGGCGCGTCTGCTGGTTGCCAGCGGCAGCAGCGACCAGACTGTGCGTGTCTGGGACGGGGAGATGGGCCACTCGCTCTATACCCTACGCGGCCAGCCCCGCGCCTTGGGATCCCTGGCGATTGTGCCCTGGCCTGCTGCCCAAAACGGGGATTGGCTGTTGGCCGCGGTTGGCTACGATCGGCTGGTGCATCTGTGGCAGGGGCAGGGCAGCCAGACCGACCCCACACCCCGCTCCCTGGCCGGGAAAAATGGGCCGCTCTACACCGTCGCTATCAGCCCGGACGGCCGCACGCTGGCCTCGGCTGGCCGGGACCTGTCCATCAGCATTTGGGATGTCGCCAAAAGGGAGATGGGCCAAAGCCTGTCGGGGCACACGGAAAGCGTTACGTGCCTGGTCTTTCACCCGGCTGGCACGGGGCTGGCCAGCGGCAGCACAGATGGCACAGTGCGTCTGTGGGAGAAGGACGCGGCGGGCCGTTACGCGCCGAGCCAGACGGGGGCGGTGTTGCAGGCCAATCTCCGCTACGTCTACGATATCGCCTTTCATTCCCAGGGCCACTGTCTGGCCGCGGTGGGCGCGGACCTGCATCTGCGCCTGTGGGATATGACCCAATCCCCGCCCGCCGAGATGGCCGGCGCGGGCAAAAGAGTGGAGACAGAAGGCGAGCAGGACATCTTTTGCGTTGCTTTCAGCCCGAACGGGCGCTGGCTGGCCTGTGGGGGCAACGCGGCCATCCATCTGTGGGAGAGAGATGGCCCGCCGCTGATCCTGCGCCAGCACACGGCCTGGATTTTTAGCCTGGCCTTTTCGCCCGACGGCACGCTGTTGGCCAGCAGCAGCGCGGACGCGACGGTCTGCCTGTGGGATGTGGCGCAGGGCCGCCTGCTTGCACACCTGCGCGGCCACAGGGAGACGATCTACAAAGTGGCCTTTACCCCCGACGGCCAGTCGGTTGTAAGCTGTAGCTTCGACGGAACCATCCGGTTTTGGGATGTGGCAACGGGGGAATGCGTTAACATTCTGGCTGTGGAAGGGCCGTATGCGGGGATGCGGATCGACGGCGTGCGCGGGGTGACGGAGGCACAGAAGCGGGCGCTGGTGGCCTTGGGCGCGGTAGAAGGGTAGCCGCACAGCCCATTTCAAAATTAGCAGACTGCGGACTACAGACAGCCACAGAGAAGATGTCGGGAGTGGTCGGTGGTCCGTCGTCTGCGGTCTACTGAAAATCGCAAAGAATACGCAAAAGCACTCTTATGGCCGGTTGCTCGGCAGCGGCTGCACATTCTGTTGCCACATAGCAAAACCGGTGTGGAAAATTCTGATTTGGCTGGCAAAGGGTAGTTCCGACAGCTTCTGTACATTCAATTTGGAGCTGTTGGGGTTGTAGTCAACGAAAATGACGACGAATTGAAATTGGGCGATGTCGGGGGAGAAGATAAGGGTTTTGAGTGCATCGACGCGATACTGGGGCATTCGATACAAGCCCAGTTCCAACTTCTGGTGGAAGAGTGCCTGCATCTCTGCTGCGATGGCTGCGGCTTGGGGTTTGATTGACTCGTAGTAGCCCGCCAGTTGCTCGTGGACTTCCTGGATGTCGTTGTTGAGGGCGTACTTAATTTCCATCAGGCAGACCGGGACTGTCTGGCCTTTTTTGTGAGGTTTCTTCCAAAAGATACCGGTTAAATCAAAACGGCCGTCGGCGGTTGTGTACTGCCTGTCCACAATCAGATACTCGGCGGTGTTGCGGGGTTCCAGATTATTGGCCCGGATAATCATCTGCTCGTATTCGATCTCTGCCGAGCGTTTGCCGTGTCTGACGATATTCTGCTTCAGAAAAGGAATGTCGCACAAAAACCTAGCGACAGTTTCTTGGCTGAATTCCGCCGGTATCTGAATTTCTGCCAAATACTTTTGGTGAATTTCTGGCCTATAGCCAAGACTTTTGGTTTCGGTCAACTTCAGCAGAGAGTTGCCTTTGAAGTAGAGATTGATGTAATTGTCACGGATTTCAAGGGTAAGATCAGGGTCAGCTCGTACAGTTTCGGTGATCCCTCTGAGAAATCCCGACTGCAAAGAGGCTAAGAAAGTGTCGGATAGTATGTGCATAGTAGAATCCCTCGCTTTTTTAAGCGCGTTAGTGACCTCAACGAAACATCAGCACAGGAATCGGGCAGGAGCGCAGCATCGCGCTGGTGGTGCTGCCGATAATCAGCGTGCGGATGTGGGAATGGCCGTAGGCCCCCATCACCAGCAGGTCTATCCCGTGGGATTTGACGTAGGCGGCGATGACATCATCGGCTTTGCCCGGTTTCAGTTCCGTCTGCACAGCAAAACCGGCCTGGGTCAGCCGTGCCGCGGCCTGAGCCAGTGTGCGCCGGTTCTCGTCGTTGTCCGCACCGATTTTGAGCAGATGGCACTCCAATCCGGCCAGGAGGGGGCTGGCGGCCACGAAATCCAGGGCTTTGCGGGTGCTGGGGCCGCCGTCATAGGCGATGACAAAACGCTCGATAGGCCGGAAGGCCCGGGAAGCGACCAGTACCGGATGATGGGCGGCCCGCACCACCCGCTCCAGATTGGAGCCGAGATGCCTGCTGGCAAAGTCGGCGTGTTCGCCCCGTTTGCCCAGCACAACCAGTTGGGTGGTGGATTCCAGTTCGCTGATGGTTTCTACCAGAGAACCCCGGCGGTGCAGGGGGGAGACAGTGTTCGCACCAGCCTCGGCCAACTGCTCTTTGGCGTGTTCCAGAATCAGCTTGCCCTTCTGCTGGTCCAGTTTGCCCCTGGCTTCGTCCATTTGGGTCAGCTTTTCCAGCAGCGCGCTCTTGGCCCCCAGCCCGATGGCCCCGCTCAAGTCTGTGGGCGCGGCATACTCCGAGCCAGGCGGCTGGATGTGCAGCGCCTGCACGGGTGCTTCCAGCCGCCGGGCTGCCCAGACCGCGTGGTCCAGCACGCTGTCGGTGTAGACCGAACCATCCACGCAGGCCAAAACGGCGTTGTTGGCGGTTATACTTTGTGTATTTGTCATAAAAACCCCAATCCAAAGGCTGTTTGAGCCACTGAGAGCCTGAATTATTAAACAGGCTCTTGATCTGACCACAGAAAAGACGGAATACACAGAAAAAAAGCGAAAGAGAATTTTTCGTGTATTCTGTGTCTTCTGTGGTTGCAAAGCTGCGCGAAGAGCCTGAATTATTAAACAGGCTCTGATGAACTCTGATAAAAACGGATGTTTTTTTGCTGCCCTGAAAATAGAACGCGGATGACGCGGATTCGGCTGATTGACGCGGATTAAAAATCTGCGTACATCTGTGGTTTCTGCGTAATCTGCGTCCCCTCTTTTTCCATCCCTCTCAATGTTTCAGCATTAGTTCCAGGGCGTCGGGCTTGTCATAGGTGGCGAGCCGGTCCACAATTGTGGTGCTGGCCTCGTTCATCCCCACCAGTTCGACGGCAGTTCCTTCCCGGCGGAATTTGAGCACCACTTTGTCCAGCGCGCCCACACCGGTCAGGTCCCAGAAATGGGCCTGGCTTACGTCGATGACCACCCGCTCGATGACTTCTTTGAAGTCGAAGCCTGTCGCAAACTGATCGGCGGAAGCAAAGAAGACCTGGCCGTAGACCCGGTAGTTGCGCTGTTCACCGTCGGCGGAGAGGGTCGATTCCACCGCCAGCAGCCTCGAGACTTTGCGGGCAAAGAAGATGGCACTGAGCAGCACACCCACCCCCACGCCCTGGGCCAGGTTGTGGGTGAAGACCACCACCAGCACCGTCGCAATCATCACAAAACTGGAGGTCTTGGGATGGACGGTCAGATTCTTGATGGAGGACCAGCTAAATGTGCCGATGGCAACCATTATCATCACCGCCACCAGCGCGGCCATTGGAATCTGGCGCACCAGATCGCCCAGCACCAGAATCAGAAAGAGCAGAAAGCCGCCAGCCCAGAGAGTGGAGAGCCGTCCCCGCCCGCCGGATTTGACGTTGATGACCGACTGACCGATCATCGCACAACCGGCCATCCCCCCAAAAAAGCCAGCCACAATATTGGCGATGCCCTGGCCCGTACACTCCTGATTCTTGGCGCTGGGGGTGTCGGTCAAATCGTCCACAATCACCGCCGTCATTAGGGATTCCAGCAGCCCCACCACCGCCAGTGTAGCCGAGTAGGGCAGGATGATCAATAGCGTTTCCAGATTCAGGGGGATATTGGGCAGGAGAAAGAGGGGGAAGGCGTTGGGCAGCTCGCCCATATCGCCGACTGTGCGGATGTCCAGACGCATAAAAATGCTGAAGGTGGTCAGGACAATAATCGCAATCAGCGGCGAGGGCACGGCTTTGGTGACGTAGGGGAAGAGATAGATAATCCCCAGCCCCGCGGCCACCATCGCATAGACGACCCAACTGGCGTTGTCGAATTCGGGCAGTTGGGCCATAAAGATCAGAATCGCCAGGGCGTTGACAAAACCCGTCGTCACTGAACGGGAGACAAAGCGCAGCAGACTGCCCAGGCGCAACACCCCGGCCAGAATTTGCAGGATACCGGTCAGGATTGTGGCCGCCAGCAGATATTCCAGGCCGTAGTTCTTGACCAGCGAGACCATCACCAGGGCCATCGCCCCCGTGGCCGCAGAGATCATCCCCGGCCGCCCCCCCACAAAGGCAATGACGACGGCGATGCAAAAGGAGGCGTAGAGACCGACTTTGGGGTCTACCCCGGCGATGATCGAAAAGGCGATGGCTTCCGGGATGAGGGCGAGGGCGACGACCGTGCCCGCGAGCAGATCGCCGCGGATGTTACCAAACCACTGGGCTTGCAGACGCGAAACAGACATTTACTTTCCTGACACTATTTTGTAGTTCCAGATTTTGCGATTCTGGCGGACGGGTGTGGGCAAACCCATTGACTCTACCATAGGTCAGGCGGATCGGCGGCATTTTGGGGTGTGGGGCGTAGGTGCGGGGGAGACATGGGTTGGGTGAATCCCCAAAGGTAACTGTTCAGCCATCCCACCCTACCCCTCCCCATTCTGGCAGCTTGTCGGGGTAGCACAGAATAGAACGCGGATTGAGCAAAAAGTACGGGAGAAAGCCGGATTTTTCTCGATTCTATTTAATAATTCAGGCTCTTACAGATCCGTCGTATCCTGCTCCGCCACCTTCCCGAACAGATAGCCATCCCCCACATATTTGAGAATGACCCGCCCGATCTTCAGGTCGTGGCGCTCGCGGACCGGTTTGACCACCACCCCTTCCCGTCCGTGGGCGCCGCCTACCAGAGATTCCCCGTCCGAGAAACGTTTGGCAACCGCCAGGGAGAATTCACCCCGATAGAGCAGGGGAACGCTCTCAATCTGGTACTCGGCGCATAGGGAAGCAAACTCGCCGTAATCCATATACTTGCCATCCACCATCAGATCGAAGGCGCGGAAGGCGACTGCATTCTGGCCGTAGGTATAGGCCTGGATGCCCCGGCCATAGACCTCGCCGAAGATGACCGCCTGCCGGTGTCCCCGCCGTTCCAGTTCGGCCAGCAATTCGGCCACGCCGGGCAGAGTGTGGGGATACCAGTAGGTATTCTGCTGCATAGCTTCGGCGCTCTCCGGCATTTTGCGGCGCAGTCCCCGTGAACCGGCCATCCGCAGCCGCTCCCCTCCTTCAACCACAAAACCGACCCGGCAGTTCGTGCCGTGAATCTTCTCTGTAATGACCACTTCTTCCCCCGGCAGCAAAACGTCGGGATAGCTGCGCATATTTTCGATGTCTGTGTAGAGAGGGAATTGGGGGTGGCCCGTTACAGAATCACCCGCCATCAGTTTGAGGGGTGGATTGTATTTGGTGGCCCCGTAGCGGTCGGCCACGTCCTGGCCGACGGCGACGCCCGGCTCGGCTTCCACCACCAGCCCGAAAGAAGGCTCCCCCCGCAGCCGCACCCGGTGGATGACCAGCACCGGATTGCCGTCGATGTCTGTGCGCTCCTTCAGATATTGAGTCACATTCAGACGCTCTGCCACCTCCCGGGGCAGCACAGTGCCCTGCTCAAAATAGACAATCGGATCGCCGTTCTGATAGATCCCCTTGCGGACGCAGACCTGCCAGCCGCCCACCGTCGCCAGTTCCAGCGCATCCGCGTTGCTGTGGGGGCGAATATCTTCAATCGTCGTAACTTCCACTCGAATTGTGCTCATAACAGTAGCCCTCCTCTTCGCGCAGACCGTCGCCTGCCCGTCAGCAATTGCCGATGGCAAGCGGGGTAACCGTTGCCCACACGGTCATTCTATCACAACCGACAATCAATAGACCGCAGACGGCGGACCACCCGCCGTCACCCGCGTCTTCCCTGTTGCGATCCGTCGTCTGCGGTCTGCGGTCTACCGACAAGCGGTCTGTTCCAAGAGAATGGCTAATTTTAATTGGCACACCAACTTTTCGATGATATAGTTAGCCTACTGTCAGCAAGGTTTTTGCGTTATCGTAGGCGCTGCTTCTAGCTGCGCAAGAGACGAGTGCCCCTTCGGCTGCCTGTGCGGTTCAAAACCACACCTACGATCTTCCACGCCCTGGCCGATTGAACCCCAGGCCCTGGCGGTGATGAGGGACTGGCTGGCGGAGCAGGGGGCATCGGGAAGGATGAATGACAGGAGGAGCGGTGTGATGCAGGCCGAACCGGGAACTTACGCGCTGGTTTTGGAGAGCCAATCCTGGCAACAAATTCAGGTCGGTCGTTGGCGCGCGCTTGAACTGCGCCCCGGCTATTACGTCTACATCGGCAGCGCCTTTGGCCCTGGCGGTCTGCGGGCACGGGTAGCCCGCCATTTTCGCCAGGAGAAGAAGCTGCGCTGGCACATCGACTATCTGCGCGTCCACACGACGCCCTTGGGGGTCTGGCTCTCGAATGGACCCCTGCGCCTGGAACACATCTGGGCCACCCGTCTGGCGCGCAGCGATGGGTTTACGCCCCTGCCCGGCTTTGGCAGCAGCGACTGCCGCTGTCAAAGCCATCTCTTTCAGACGGAGCGGGTGGAGAGGCTGGCCCCGCTTCTGGATGAGGTGAACGAACAGACAGACTGGTGGCCCTGTCCCGATTTTTGACAGATTGACAAATGGACAGCAGACCCAATCTGGGGTATCTTTGGGGGGATCGATCCATCCACCCCCGGAGGAGCTGTCATGCATCCCCTTGCCGATCTCTCTGTCCTGCCCGGCCAGGTAGCTGTCCACTGGTTCGAGCAAAGCTGTTACGCGCTGAAGGACGCCGCGGGTACAGTTATCCAACTGGACCCCTATTTTCCCCGCCAGCGCAGCCCGGAACGTTTCATCCACCCTCAGCCGCCGTTGGACGAAGCAACTCTTCCCACGAATTTTGTTCTGCTTACCCATTCCCACAACGACCACACCTGGCCCGAATCCATCAGCCGTATCTGGGCTGCTTTTCCTCACTGTCGCTTCGTTGGCCCCCCGGAGAGCATTGAGCGAATTCATCGGGAAACCCCCGTCAACCCGGCGCAGACCCAAGTGATTCAGGCCGGGGAAACATTGAAACTGGCCGGTTATAGAGTCCACGCGGTCTATGCCAAGCCGCCCGTCGGTGATCCAGACGCAGGTATCAGCCCGCCGGATGTGACCCATCTGGGCTATGTGTTGATTGTGGATGGCGTGCGTCTCTACTTTTCCGGCGATCCCATCCACACCTTTGCAGATCACCCGGCATTGCTCCAGCCGATTGCGGACCTGCAACCCCACATCGGCTTTCTGACCACCCACCCCAGCGAAGGAGAGTTTCCTTTTTTCGCTGGCTGTGTGAAAATGGCCCAGGCCATCGGTCTGCGCCACGCGGTTCCTGCCCATCGGGCCTGTTTTGTAAAACGGGACTACGACCCGGACCAGTGGGCCGCCCACTTCCCCAGCCCTGGGCCGTTGCCCCTGATTATTCCCTACAATAGCCACATTCTCTACCCATCCAATCCCGAAGGAAGATAGCAATGACAACTGAAAAAAATCTGCGCGCACGCATTGCCGCCGGTGAAGAGCTGGTGGCCCTGCGCTCCAACATCGAGTGGAGTCAGGACGAGCTGGCCACGATCTGGGCCAAAGGCGAGTACGACTTTATCTGGCTGGACAGCCAACACTCGGCCTATAGCGACCATCTGCTGATCGCCTTTACCGGTGCCGCCGAGACGCTGGGCATTCCTGTGCAATTGCGCATCCCCCACACCCGGGATGCCCACAAAGTAGGCCGCTTCTTTGATTTGGGCCCCACCGGCGCGCTGGTGCCCGAAGTGATGGAAGAATCCAGCGTGCAGGACGCGCTTGATTTTGCTTACTACGGCCCCATCGGGCGGCGCAGTTGGGGCGGGGCCAACCGGCTGGGCGTGCGCAACAAAACCGCGCCAGGCCCCCGGCTGGAGTACGCGGCCTGGTGGAATAATACAGTCCTTCTCAGCATTCAGATCGAATCGGTGGAGACCGTCACAAACATCGCCCGTCTGGTCAAGCCGGGGATTACCCACGTGACCTTTGGGCCGAACGATCTGCAATTCAGCCTGGAACTCCACCCGGAATTCCCGCTGAAGACGGTGGAAGCCTGTATGGCGAATGTGCGGGATCAGCTCCAGGGCAGCGGTATCCGCATTGCTATGGGCACAGGCACCGCGCCGGAAGAGCGGCAGAAGTATCGGGACCTGGGCGTGACAATCTTCCAGGCCTAGCCGTCTGTCGGAGAGGCAAGAAGTCGAACGCGGATGACGCGGAACGGGCGGATTTTTGCGGATAGAGTCGAGAAAAAATCCGGCTTTTTCCGTACTTTCTGTACTGATCGACGAGATGATAAAACGTAGGTGCGGTTTGTAACCGCACTCTCACCCGAAGAAGTGCGGTTGCAAACCGCACCTACAGATTCCACCATTTTCTTGATCAGTACAATACTTCCCATTTTCTGCTGCTTTTTGGATGAAGGAGGGCCTACCCATGCCCACGACTGCCGAACTTCTTGCCGATGCGCTCCACACCGCGGGGATCGATATCGTCTTTGGTATGCCCGGCGGCGAAGTGGTGGCCGTGCTGGAAGCCATACGGCAACGGGGCATCCGCTTTGAACTGATGCACCACGAAAGCAGCGCCGTCTTTGCCGCGGATGGCTACGCCCGGGCCACCGGGGGCATCGGCTGTGTCTTGACGACTCTGGGTCCCGGCGCGACGAATGCGGCGGCGGGTATGGCCCACGCCTGGCTGGACCGGGCACCGGTCGTGCTCATCACCGCGCAAAAACCCGAGGATCTGCTGCCCGACTACACCCACCAGGTGGTTGACTTGCAGGCCATCTTTGCGCCGATCACCAAAGCCACCGTCAAAGTGACCGCAGAGAACGCGGCCAGCGCCCTCCCGGATGCCATCGCCCTCACCCGTCAGGGACGCCCCGGCCCCGTCCACCTGCAACTCAGCAACGAAGAGGCGGTGAAGGTGGCAGGTGGTGCTCCCTTCCATTCACCATTTACCATTCACCATTCACCATTTGCTATCTCCTCTTTTTCCCCCTTCCTCTCCGCCAAACGCCCTGTCATCCTGGCCGGTCTTGGCCTGGAGCCGGAAGCCCCCTACGCCGCACTGCAAGAGTTGGCCGAAGCCGCCCACGCCCCGGTTATCGTGCTGCCCAAAGCCAAAGGGGCTTTACCCGACGATCACCCCCTCTCGGCGGGCAGCCTCGGCCTGACCCGCACAGACCCGGTATACGAGATTCTGGACGAGGCCGACTGTGTGCTGGCCGTGGGTTTTGATGTGGTGGAATTGGTGAAAAAGTGGCAGCATCCCGCGCCGTTGCTCTGGATTGCCAACTGGGCCAACGAAGATCCGGTGCTGCCCGCGGCCGCCGAGTACGTCGGACCCATCGGCCCGGCCCTGCAACAGTTGAGCGACAACGCCTTCGCCAGCGACCCGGTCTGGGGCGCGGCCCGCGTCCAACAATTACGCGAAAAACTGGCCGCCCGCCTTCTCCCCCAGCCGCCAGCCGGGAAGATTCTGCCCCAATCCTACCTGGCCGCCATGCGCCGCCACCTGCCTGCCGACGGTCTGCTGGTTGTGGATGTGGGCAGCCACAAAATTTTCAGCAGCCTGGAATGGCCCGCTCTGCACCCCAACCGTTTCTTTCTCTCCAACGGACTCTCCTGTATGGGCTTTGCCCTGCCTGGGGCCATCGGAGCGGCCCTGGCCCGCCCCGGCGAGCCGGTGATGGCGCTGATTGGCGACGCGGGGTTGGCAATGTGCCTGGGTGAGTTGAACGTCCTGGCCCGTCTGGGGCTGGCTGTCATCGTCGTCGTGCCTGTGGACAACGCCATCGACCTCATCCGCGCCCACCAGCAGCGCCAGGGCGCGCCCATCTACGGCACAGAATTTCCCGCCCCCGACTTCTGCGCCATTGCCCGTGCCCACGGCATCCCCAGCGCCAAAGCCACCAGCCAAGCCGAATGCGACGCGGCTCTCTTCCAGGCCGTCGCCAGCGGCGGCCCCTTTTTGGTAGAGGTACACATCGACCCGAACGGCTACCGATGGGGATGACAGGATGAAGGAATAACGAGAAAGCATCATCCCTTCATCTTCTCATTTTGCATCTCCCCCGCCCCCGCGCTATAATAGTTCAGTTAGATTTTTGCCTGCATTGGATTGACTGAAGGAGAGGTAACTACTCAGGGTGCGACGCACTCGCCAGGAGTAGATTCCACTGCAAAATGGGTGTGGCGAGTGCGTCGCACCCTGGACCTGAGTAGATACAAGGAGAGATAACAATGGCTAGGAAAGGCCCCCGCGTACTTGTCAAGCTGCGCAGCACAGAGAGCAGCCATATGTACCTGAGCGAAAAAAATCGCCGCAATGACACCCAGCGGCTGGAGTTGAAGAAGTACGATCCGACTCTGCGCCGTCATGTGATTTACCGGGAAACCAAATAGTCCGGTTCGGTAACTCAATTTGCATAAAATGCCGCCGGTCTCTGAGTCTATCTCGTACCCGGCGGCTTTTTATTTCACTTTGTCCGCCAGATAGGAGAAAAGCCGATGCCCCGATACGCCTTTTTTGTCGTTGCGCTGTTGATCGGTGGATTGTTTCTGCTGGTCCGGGTTACGCCTGGTCAGGCCGCGGCTCCCCTGGCCCTGACCCCCGTCCCCGAACCGGCCACCAATACGCCGCTTCCCCCCGCGACAGACACGCCGCTCCCTGCGACCAATACGCCCGAACCGCCCCCCACCAATACACCCGAACCCGGCCCTACCCATACGCCGCTGCCACCGACGGCTGTGTCACCGGGCCACACACCCACGCCCCCCCCGCCAGATACCCTGCCCGAGACCGGTGCTTCCGATCCACAGGCTGACACCCTGGGCTGGCTGGCAATCTTCACCGGCGCGGCCGCGTTGATCGTTCTTTTCTCCCGCCGTGCCCTGCGCGGTTAGCCGACCCCGGCCCCGGCGATGGTTCTTCGGGATCGTCTGCGCGTGGCTGTTGCTGGCTGGCCAACTGCCGGCAGCAGCCCAGACCGTCCCTCTTGCACCGCCGGCCGCGGATGCCGGCGGCTGGACGATAGACGACAGCGGAGAGGGTGTCACCCTGGCCTGGCAGGCGACCGGACGAACAGTCTGGCCCGAAGCAGAAATCAACGGTCTGCTCTTGCCAGCTCGCCTTTTTGCCTTTGCCGGCACAGGCCCACTGCTGCCCCGGCTGCGCATCCACAGCCAGCGCAGCCAGCCGCTCTCGGCAGAAGAGGCTGCGCTCCCGCGCGTCACGCCACCCGTCCCCCAAACCATTGACGGCGCGCCCCGCCCCGGTCTTGCCCCTGCCGTTACACCCACACTGCCCGCAGCTCCTGTCACAATCCTGCGCCGGGGACGGATGCGGGGCGTCGATCTGCTGGTGGTGGCGGTCAGCCAGCGCTTTAGCCGTTTGGGGCAGCCCCACACCCTCAGCGCCCTCCACTTTTCGATAGAAGGCGCGCGCCTTCTGGAAAATATCCCCACCCCAGCCGAACTCTCTGACCAGCCTCTGCGCCTGGCTGATGTGCCCGCTCCCTGGCCTCTGCTGGGCCAGAGCCGGGTGCGGGTGCGGGTGGAGGAGACGGGGATGCAGGAAATCCTGCTGGACGATCTGCGGGGGATGGGCTTTCTGACTGATGCTTCTCAGGCCGGCCGACTGCAACTTTTCCGCAACGCCCAGCCCGTGGCGCTGGAAGCCCCGGGGGATCGGCTGGGTTTCTACGCGCCCCCGCCCGGTGACCGCTGGAACAGAGCCGACTTCTATCAACTGCTCCTGCTCGACACACCGGGCCTGCGTATGCAGCATCGGCCACCGGTCGGCCCAGGCGCGGCCAGCCTGCCCACCCGCGCCTGGGCCTGGGAGACGGGCCGCTGGGCTGCCCCGGCCATCTACGACTCCACCCTGGCCGGGGAGGACGGCGACCACTGGTTCGGCCTGGACCTGCGCGCCGGCCCCGAATTGCCCGTCATTACCCACACGTTGCCCATCTCGTCCGTCCTGCCGCCCCTGGCCGCCAGTGCCACTGTCACTCTCCACGTCGCCGGTTATACGAAGGGCAACCATCAACTGCGGCTCACAGAGTCGGGCGGTGGGGTTGCCCAGCTTTTTTGGGAAGGAAGCGGTGAACGCAGCCTCTCCTTTGCCGTTGACTCCCGCGGGCAGAGCCTTGCCTTGGCCACAGTGGAGGGGGCCGCGCCCGACGGAGTGCTGGTCGATTCGATGACCTGGCAGCGTCCCGTGGCTCTTGGCTTCGGCTATTCCGACGGTCTCTTCGTCAACGGCGCCGAGCAGAGCCTTCTGCACCTGTCACAGGTGGCCGCGATCAGCCGCCTCTACGACATCACCGACCCCCGCCAGCCTGTGCGGGTAGAGCTGCCAGCGCTCACCGGCGGCAGTCTGCTGCTGGAAAGCGCACCCCACAGCCGCTTCCTCCTCCTGGCCGACCAGACCCGGCTCTTCTTTCCACTGGTGGTCGGTGGGCAAAATACAGAAGTTCGACTTCTTGCAGAAGTCGAACTTCTAGCGCCACCCCGCGCTGCCCAGCCCAGCCTGGAATTGCTGCCGCCCCTGGATTTTGCGCCCTTTCTCAACACCGACGCCCTCTACATCGCCCCGGCCCGCTTCCATTCGACTCTGCAACCCCTGCTCGAACAGCGGGCCAGCCAGGGCTATAGCGCAGGGCTGGTAGATGTTGCGGCCCTCTACGAAGGCTGGAGTGGCGGCTATGTGGACCCGGCGGCTATCCGGGATTTTGTGCGCTGGGTGACAGCCAACAGCAGCCGCCCGCCCCAGGCTGTGGTGCTGGTGGGCGACGCCACCAGCGATCCCCTCAATTATACCGGGCGCAATAACACCAACTTTGTTCCTCCCTACCTGCTGCCTGTGGACCGCTGGCTGGGTGAAACCGCCTGCGATAGCTGTTTCGGCCAGGTGGATGGGGCATCGCCCCTGGACGATTCCCTGCCCGATATTCCTGTGGGACGCATCCCGGCCAAAAGTGCGGACGAGGTGGCCTTTTACGTGGAGAAACTGCTGGCCTACGAGCGCACCCCAGCGCCCCTGGCCGAGCGTTCCCGGGTGGTGGTGGTGGCCGACAACTACCGGGACGCCAACGGACAGGTGGACGGCGCGGGGGATTTCGCCATTACCGCGGATGCGGCTGTGGCTGAACAGCCCCCTGGCACGCAGATCGAGCGTATCTATTACGACCCTTCTCCCAGCCACACCCAGAACCCCTGGCGGGAGCCGGACGGGGTTGTGGCCTGGCGCAAGACCCTGGCCGCGCTCAACCGGGGCGCAGGCTTTGTCACGTACGCCGGCCACGCCCACCACTGGCAGTGGGCCTCCACCGACCTGAATGTGGAGCCGCCCTATCTGTTGGGGCTATACGATGCGGATGGGCTGACCAACCAGGCAAATCTGCCAATTCTGTTGGCGATGAGCTGTCTGACGGGGATGTTTCAGTTGCCCGCCTTCAGCGGTACAACCATCGACGAGCGGCTGCTGTTGCACACAAAAGGGGGCGCGGCCGCCATCTGGTCTTCTGCCGGGATAAGCCCGGCCTACGGCCACGACTTGCTGCAACGGGGATTCTACCGTCAATTCTGGTCACTGACCGGGGACAAACGCCTGGGCGCGCTCACCCAGGCCGGCTACCTGGCCCTCTTTGCCGAGAAGGCCTGCTGCCAGGAGAGCCTGCGTACCTTCGTCCTCCTGGGCGATCCGCTGACAATCCCCCAGGCCGCGGCGGAGCGAAAGGTGTGGATGCCGTGGGTGGGGCGGTGATGTCTTGAGTTTGGCACTTTGGAGATGAAGGCAGGTGGTCAAAGTGTAGAAATCTGAGCAACCGAATACAACCGACATCTGGTGAGATAGGGCAGAATCGGCGAATTTGGTCCAAAAGTGGCAGAAATGGCTGGATAGAGGGACTTAGGCTCTGGTGGAGGCCAGGATAGCGTTGAATAGTAACTGTTCACCCCCACCCAACCTCCCCCACTGTGGGGAGAAGTCGATCCACTTCCCTCCCTGGATTTGGTCGGTTGGGTTTGTTGGTCGCTCTGGGTAGGGACGCGGGGCGGTCGTCGGGTGCTGATTCCGGGAATCGCCCACCTGATTTGGGGTTGACGAAGTGGTGCTGGGCGATTCCCGGAATTGGGTGTGCGTGCCCTCACCACCCCCTGGCCGCTCCTCTCCCAGCTGGGATGTGGGTCGGTTGGGTTTGTTGGTCGCTCTGGGGGAGGAGGGGGGCGACCCTCAAACAGACCCGGCCCCTCCAACAGCGAGGGGGCGGTGAGGGCGATCTCCCAACACCCGCCCCTCGAAAAACCGCCAGCGTTTTTGGGGTTGGACCAATCGGGCGGTGTAGCCTACAATAGCTGTAGCGGTAAAGCGATGTAGGCCATTTTGTTTTCCAGGGTAAAGTTCGCTATGTCCATCACAATCAAAGTCGCAGGCAGTTTGAAACAGCACATCCCACCGGGCGCGTCGATCCCCGACGCCGCCACCGTCGGCCAGGCCATCGAGCGGCTGGCCCTGCCCGAAGTCGGCTCCCTGCTGATGCTGGTCAACGGGCAGATGGTGCATTGGCACACGGAACTGAACGACGGCGACACCCTGGAACTCATCCCGGCCATCTGCGGCGGGGCGTGAGTTGAAGATAGGAACACGGATGACACGGAAAGGACGGATTTGCACGGATTCAATCTGCGCAATCTGCGTCCCTCTTTGCATCGTTTGAATGTGCCCACTCGGGCGCGAAGACGAATCTCATCATCGCACAATCCCATCTTTTCAACCACAACGGAGGAATTTCTCATGGCAGTTGGTGGCGTTTGGGGTAAATTGTTGCACGTAGACCTGACCGATGGCCGGCAATGGATCGAAGAGCCGTCCGACGAAATCTATCTGAAATTGCTGGGCGGGCGGGGGCTGGCGGCCTGGCTGCTCCTGCGCGATCTGCCCGCGGGTGCGGACCCCCTGGGGCCGGAGAATCTGCTCATCTTTGCGCCGGGCATCCTGCAAGGCTCGAATCTGCCCGGCGCGGGTCGCCACGGCGTCGCGGCCAAGAGTCCCTTGACCGGGGCTATCGCCAGCGCAGAGGCGGGGGGCTGGTGGGGTCACGAGTTCAAGCGCACGGGCTACGACGGGCTGATTGTGCATGGCAAGTCGGACAAACCCGTCTATCTCTGGATCAAAGATGGCGAAGTCGAGATTCGGGACGCCGCCCACCTGTGGGGCAAGGACACCGCGGATGTGGAGTGGGCCATCCAGGGCGAACTGGACGACAAGCGCATCCGGGTCGCCCAGTGTGGCATCGCCGGGGAGAATCTGGTGCTCTACGCCAACGTCATCAACGACATCAACCGGGCCGCGGGCCGGGGCGGGCTGGGCGCGGTGATGGGCAGCAAGAATCTGCGTGCCGTGGCCGTGCGGGGCAATCTGAATCCGCCGGTCACCACACGCAAACGGGTCACTGGTGTCTCCAAATGGCTGGGCGACAATTACAAGACCAAAGCGGCCAGCTTTGTGGCGATTGGCACGCCAGGCGGTGTGAATAACCTGGCCGCGGCCAGCGCCCTGCCCACCCACAATTTCCAGGACCCCTTCTTTCCCCAGCACCAGAGCATCAGCGGCCAGTTGATGCAGGAGACGATCCTCATCGGGCGGGACACCTGCCAGGCCTGCCCCATCAGTTGTAAGCAGGTGGTGGAGCACGAGGACCAGACCTATCCAGATAGCCCCTACATGCGCTCGGATTTTCTGCACAAACTCAAGCTTTCCAAAGAGTATGGCGGGCCGGAGTACGAATCCATTGCCGCCCTGGGCAGCGCCTGCGGGGTGGATGACTTCATCGCTATCGCCAAAGCCAACGAACAGACGGCCCGTTACGGCATGGACTCCATCAGTCTGGGCATGACCATCGCCTTTGTGATGGAGTGTGTGGGTCGGGGATTGCTCAGCGCGGAACAGACCGGTGGCTTCCTGCCCCGTTTTGGCAGCGCTGGGGATATGCTGAAGGCGGTGGAGATGATCGCCCACGGTGAGGGCTTCGGCGCACAGATGGGCCAGGGGTCCAAGCGGCTGGCCGAATGGATCGGCGGCGATGCAGCCGACTCTCTGGTAGAGGTGAAGGGTCAGGAGTTGCCTATGCACGAACCCCGGGCCAAGCACGCCCTGGGCGTGGGCTATGCGGTGGCGCCGGTCGGGGCGGATCATATGATGAATATGCACGATACCGGTTTCGCCCAGCCCGGCGACGGTCTGGAGCGGGTGGCCGAAATTAAGCGCTTCCCGCCGATGGCTTTCAACGATCTGAGCCACCAGAAGATGGACCTTTTCTACCACGAAGTCAACCGCAAGCATATGCTGGACAGCGCCATCATCTGCCACTTTCTGCCCTACTACCCCAGCCACGTGGCCGAGGTGCTGGGCGGGCTGACCGGCCACGACTACACTCCCCAGGACCTGCTGGATGTGGGCGAACGGGCGCAGACCCTCAGCCGCCTCTTCAACCTGCGGGAGGGCTTCACCGAAAAGGATGACCGGATGCCCCGCCGGGTGATGAAAGCCTTCAAAGAGGGTCCCCTGGCCGGGGTGGAGATCACCCAGGAGATGTTCCTCGACGCCCGCAACCACTGGTACGGGCTGATGGGCTGGACCGAAGCCGGTATTCCCACCGAGGAGCGATTGGCGACTCTGGGACTCGACGAAATTCTGAGCGGGCTTGAGGTCATCGCTGCCTGAGCTTCTTTGGCAACCCAGGCGGTCAGGAATCAGCCGCCCAGATCAGCGCTGATTGAGTAGGCTGGGGCAGTTTCCAGCCGTATCGCTTGTACTGAGTAGCGAAGCGTATCGAAGTGAAATCAAGCGGGTTAACCCCTGAATTTCTGTTGAGCCTCTGCAAGACGTTAAACAGAGTCTCCAGCACTGCGGAAAGTGCCGAGGACTTTTGCGTTTCTGGAAAGTGGATGGACTGGTACAGCAATCGGGCGCAGAAACGCATAGGGCTTGTCAAAGAATAACTTCCCGTTTTGGTGCGTCGCACTGTCCAGGTGAGGTTGCGGACTAGAGTCATTTCGTGGACAGTGCGACGCACCGGATGGAACTTATTTCTTGACGAGTCCATAGGATGCGGCAGAGACTTTCCCCCAGCCGCCATTCTGCCTGGATGGAGACCCCCGATACTCGACGAAGGAATTTTCGATGACACACCGATTGCGTCTGGCCGCTATCATTCCCCTGGCCCTGCTCGCCGTTCTCTTCTCTGTTTCCTTCAGCGCAGCCCAGACCAGCCCGCCCGCTGCGTGCAGCCAGACCGTCCAAGTCCAGCCCGGCGAGACCCTCTCCCTCCTGGCAAGCCGTCATCTGGGCAGCTTCGCCGCCTACCCCGCCATCGTGCAGGCCACGAACGCGGCCGCGGCGGTGGACAGCAGCTACGCCGTCATCGACAACCCGGCGCTGATTCGGGTGGGCCAGCAACTCTGCATTCCGGCTACGGACGAGGTTGTGGCCCAGCCGACTGTGCGCCCGCTTGCGGCCACGCCGACACCGGCGGTCAGGGCAGTTATCACCCCGACCGCGACGCCTACGCCTATTCCCGCCGCGGATCACCCGCTGGTCATCGCCAATATGCGGGCGCGCAGCTACCCCGGCAGCGAAATCGTCATTGAGCAGACCCTGGCCCCTGGGGTCAATTACAGACGCTACGTGGCCTCCCATCTCTCCGACGGGCTGAAAATCTACGGCCTGCTGACTGTGCCCAACGGGACGCCACCCGCCACAGGCTGGCCTGTCATCCTTTTCAACCACGGCCACATCACCCCGGAACTCTACCGCACCACCGAGCGCTACGTGGCCTATCAGGACGGCTTCGCCCGCAACGGCTACATCACCTTCAAGTCCGACTACCGGGGTCACGGCGATTCCGAAGGGGAGGCCCGCAGCGGTCACGCCAACCCGGACTACACGACGGATGTGCTCAACGCGCTGACTTCCCTGCAAGGCTATCCCGGCGCAGACCCGGAACGGATCGGGATGTGGGGTCATTCGATGGGCGGCTCGATTGTGCTGCGTTCGATGGTTGTGACCGATACAGTCAAAGTGGGGGTGATCTGGGCCGGAGTGGTGGCCTCCTATCCCGACCTGCTGGAGCGTTCTGAGTTGCAGGGCGTGGCCGTGCCCGAATGGTTCGCCCGCTGGCGGGATGAGTTCATCGCCGCCTACGGCACGCCGGAGGAGAAGTCGGATTTCTGGGCGTCCATTTCGCCCAACAGCTATCTGGCCGATCTCTCCGGGCCGATCCAATTGCACCACACCACCGGCGACGCCAGCGTGCCTGTGCAGTATTCGGATGTGCTGGCGGAGCAGATCGAGGCGGTGGGGGGTGTGGTGGAGTATTACCGCTACACGGGCGACAACCACAACATCTCCGCCAACTTTGGCGTGGCAATGGCCCGCTCCATCGCCTTTTTTGACGCCTATTTGAAATGACACCAGCGCTACAGTTGAGGCAGAAGATGTCGGACCAAAACGATTGGCGCGCCCCCATCCATCCGGGCGAAATTCTGGCAGACGAATTGGAGGAGATCGGCATCAGCGGCGCGCAATTGGCGACGCGACTGAACGTTACCCACAATCGGGTTTACCAAATTTTGCAGGGAAAACGTTCGATTACCGCCGACACAGCCCTGCGTCTGGGCCGGTTTTTTGGAACTGGCCCGGATATTTGGTTGGCCTTGCAAAAAGACTACGAATTGGATGTCGCCCAGGCAGAAGATAGCGTCGATCTGGACAAAATCGTGCCTTATCAGATTGCTGCATAACGGGTTCGGACAGCTATTAAGTCCACTTCTGCACCCACTCCAGCAGCGCGGCGTTCTGTGCCCGGCGCAGGGCAGGCGCGCCGGTGATGGCCCCGCCGTGGGGGCTGCCGGGGAGCCGCAACATCTCCACCGGGCAGCCGTTGACTTTCAGCGCGGCGTAGAACTGCTCCGACTGTTCCGGCGGGCAGCGGTGATCGCTTTCGCCCTGGACCAGCAGGGTGGGCGTCGTGCAGCGATGGGCGTAGGTGATGGGGGAACAGCGCCGGTAGACCTCCGGGATTTCGTGGGGGTGGCCGCCCAGCTCTTCCACCGCAAACCAGGGGCCGATGTCGCTGACCCCATAGAAGCTGACCCAATTGGTGACCGGATTTTCCGGGATGGCGGCTTTGAAACGATCCGTCTGGCCCACAATCCAGCAGGTGAGGTTGCCCCCACCGGATAGACCGCCCAGAGCCAATCTGTCCGGGTCCAGAAATCCCTTATCTATCGCATAGTCAACCCCAGCCAGCAGGTCCGTGTAGTCCAGATGACCCCAATCGCCTTTGATGGCCGTGGCGAAGGCGTCGCCGTAGCCCGTGGAAGCCCGCTGGTTGATGAAGAGAACCGCATAGCCCGCACCGGCCAGCATCTGAAAATCAAAGTGGAAGCCGTGACCGAAGGCGCTGTGAGGGCCGCCGTGGATGTAGAGAAAGCCGGGCCAGGGCGCGCTGCCCGTGGGCGGTGTCAGCAGCCAGCCCTCCACCTCCACCCCGTCCTCGCCGGGAAAGCGCAGATGTTCGACGCCGGGCAGGGCGACCCCCGCCAACAGATCGTCGTTCAAATGGGTGATCTGCCGCTCCTCGCCCGTTCGGAGGTCTTTCGTGTAGAGATTCAGAGGGTCGTTCAGCCGATTGGCCCAGAAAAGCAGCCGCTCCCCCGCCAGCCCCACCACTTCGCAGAAACGCTGCCCGCCGACTACCTCCTCCGGCGCTGCGCTGCCGTCCCAACGCACCCGATAGATACCCACTTCGCCGCCACACTGCACCCGCACATAGGCGTAGCCGTCGGCGCAGACGATGCGCGGTTGGCGCACGCTGGTCGATGGCATATCCACCTGCAAGCGGCCCGCCACGTGAAAGGGCAAATCTGCCGTCAGGTTTTGCGGCTGGCCGCCGCTGACAGGAATGCGCCACAGGCCATTCTGGGTGCCGATGTCTGTGCCCGCGGGCGCGCCGGCAAAGAGAATCGCCGCGCCGTCCGGGGTCCATTCGGCGGTGTCGGCGCCGCCCCAATCAGCGGTCAGGCGGGTCACGCCCCCCTCCCGCCCAATCAGACGCACTTCGCCATCGATCGAGTGGCTCTCTGACCCCAGCGTTCCGATTGCCAGGAGTCGGCTGCCATCGGGCGACCAGCGCAGACCCGCATAGTGATAGCCGTCATCGGTCAGTTGGCTGGTTGCGCCCTCCTCCACTTTCACAGCCCATACATTCTGGTTGCTGCGCTCCGTATTGCCCAGTGCGTCAAAGCGATAAATCGGGCGGGTGAAGCGATAGGGCAGCGCCGGGTCAGGGGCTTCGTCCTGGGCCCCGGCGCTGAAGGCAATCGTCTTGCCATCCGGCGACCAGAGGGGCGCGCTGCCTACACCGTTGGGTAATTCTGTGAGTCGGCGCGCTTCGCCCCCATCCACCGGCAGCAGAAAAATCTGCGGCTTACCGGCTCTGTCCGAAATGAAGGCCAGTTGGCTGCCGTCGGGTGACCAGGCCGGGCTGTGGTTGAGTGAATTTTCCTGGGTCAATTGTTTCGTGTAGCCAGATTCAATCTCTTGAAGACAGATAACCTTGCGATCGATGGCCGGCTCGGTGTGGGTCTCCGTATGCAAGACGGTGTAGGCAACGGCTTTGCCGTCGGGCGAAAGGGCCGCATCCTGCAAAAAGCGCAGACGGAAGTAGTCGTTTGGTTGAATGGTGGGTCGTTCAGTTGTCATAGGAGGACTCCTGGATGGGGAGTGTGAAAGAACTCTGATGGAAGCATCCTAGCGCGAAAAAGGGGAATGGTCAACCGAGCCTCAACCCGATGAACAATCAGGCGGCAGGTTGCCGAATCCCTCCGACCGGTGTACCATTTCTCTCGTACTCTTATTCGATCTTCCAACCCTGCGAAAGGACAACCCAATGCGCGCCGTAATGGTGATGTTCGACTCCCTCAACCGCCGGATGCTGCCCCCCTATGGCTGTGACTGGATCCACGCACCCAACTTTGCCCGGCTGGCTGAACGCACGGTCACCTTTGACAACTGCTACGTGGGCAGTATGCCCTGTATGCCCGCGCGCCGGGAGCTGCACACCGGGCGCTATAACTTTCTCCATCGTAGCTGGGGACCCATCGAACCCTTCGACAACTCTATGCCCCAGATTCTGCGCGAAAATGGCGTCTACACCCATCTCTCCACAGACCACTACCACTACTTCGAGGATGGCGGGGCCACCTATCACAGCCGCTACACTTCCTGGGATCTGCACCGGGGGCAGGAGGGCGACGCCTGGATCGGCCAGGTGAAGCCGCCGGAGATACCGCCCACCGTGGCGGGTCGGGGCGAGCATCCCCGCTGGCGGCAGGATTGGGTCAACCGTCCCTTTATGCGCCGGGAAGAGGAGCAGCCCCAGCCCCAGACCTTCGCCGCGGGTATCGACTTCATCCGCCGCAACGCGGGGGAACAGGAGTGGTTCTTGCAGATCGAGACATTTGATCCCCACGAGCCATTTTTCAGCCAGCAACACTACAAAGAGCTCTACCCCCACGAGTACAACGGGCCCCATTTTGACTGGCCGCCCTACCGTCAAGTGGAGGAGACGGCGGAGGAGGTGGAGCACGGCCGTCTGCAATACGCCGCGCTGCTCACTATGTGTGATCACTATATGGGGCGGATTCTCAACCTCTTCGACGATTTGAAGCTGTGGGACGATACAATGCTCATCGTCTGCACAGATCACGGCTTCTTTCTGGGCGAGCACGACTGGTGGGCCAAAAACAATATGCCCCTGTGGAGTGAAGTGGCCCGCACGCCCCTCTTTGTGTGGGATCCCCGCAGCCGGGTGGCGGGGGAACGGCGGCAACAGTTGGCCCAAATGATCGACTTCCCGGCCACCCTCCTGGACTTCTTCGGTGTGGCGCTGCCCGCCGAGATGCAGGGGGTGGCTCTCGGCCCGGTCATCGCAGAGAATGCACCCAGCCGGGAAGCCCTTCTCTTTGGCTATCACGGCGGCCCGGTGAACGTGACCGATGGCCGCTATGTCTATATGCGCGCCGCCGCCGCTGACAATACGCCCCTCTATGAATATACGGTTATGCCAACCCATATGAACAAACTCTTTGATCCGGACGAACTGCCTGCCTGGGAGAAGTGCGAGCCTTTCGCCTTTACCAAAAACTGCCCTGTGATGAAGATTCCGGGCCGGGCCGGGCATGTGGCCCCCACGGCCCACGCCCTGGGCCATCTACTCTACGATCTACAGGGCGATCCAGCCCAGGAAAACCCCCTGGCCGATCCGGCCCTGGAAAGACGGATGATCGGCCTGATGACCGGCCTAATGCAGGCCAGTGAGGCTCCGCCAGAGCAGTACATTCGCCTGGGCTTGCAGGGATAAGCGTCTATCTATGCAAACCAGACTTCAATCTCTGTGGCAGCTTTTCAGCCCTAACGTGCGCCTCTTTTTGCTGACCTCTTTTCTGGTCGGTTTTGGCTTCGACGGCGGTATCTTTTCGGTACTCTTCAATCTCTATCTACTGCGTCTGGGCTACGGGCCAGAAGCAGTAGGGGTGATCAACTCGGCTGGGCTTTTCGCCTTTGCCCTCTTCAGCCTTCCTTCTGGTCTCTTTGGCAACTGGTGGGGGGTGCGCCGGATGATTCTGGTGGGGCTGGGTGTGATGTTGCTGGGGGCTGGTCTGCTGCCTGTGGCCGAGATCTTCGGCGGTCTCTGGCAGCAGGCCGGGCTGACCGGGGCCTATATCGTTATCTTTCTGGGAATGTCGCTCTACTTTGTCAACAGCGCCCCCTTTATGATGGCGAGCACAGCCCCGGCCAAACGGGATCATCTCTTTTCTATGCAGACCGGGCTGATGGCGACCGCGGCTTTTCTGGGGAGTCTGGTGGGGGGCGGGCTGCCCGCGCTCTTTGCCCGCCTGCTGGGGACTACTCTGGACTTCCCCGGGCCTTATCGCTTTCCTCTGCTGCTGGCCGGACTGCTGATCGTGCCTGCCATTCTGATTCTGCGCGGCAGTGAGAACGTGGCCGCCGATGACAACGAGGAGGAGGTCGCTGACAAAGACCCCCGCGCGCCGGCACCCGCGGGCAAAGAAGCCCTGCCCATCGGCCTTTTTCTGCTGCTGCTGGTCGTGCGTGTACTCCAGGTGGCCGGTGTGGCGACGGTTTTTGTCTTTTTCAACGTCTATCTGGACACCCATTTACAGGCCGCCACTTCCACCATCGGGCTGATCTCGGCGGGGGGGCGGCTGATCGCTGTGCCCGTGGCTCTGCTCACGCCGGTCTTCACCCGGCGTTTTGGCAATCTGAATGTGGTGGTCTGGTCCTGTGTGATCGTTACGCTGGGCTATCTGCCTATGGCCTTTCTGCCCACAGTCGGTGCGGCCGCGGTCGGCTATATTGCCATTGTAGGGCTGTCGGCCATGCGTTACCCGGCCACAATGAACTTTTCCATGCGCATTGTGGCTCCCCGTCAGCGGGGCACCCTGACCGGTGCGGGGGAGATGGCCGCGGGCGTGGCCTTCACCGGCCTGGCCCTGGGCGGCGGCTATATGATTACGCACCTGGGCTACGAGAGTCTCTTCCTGCTTACCGGTGCGCTCAATCTGGTCGGTGCATTTGTCTTCTGGTACTTCTTCCGTAATTTCCGGCGCAAGAAGAGCGAGCGCACAGCCACACCTGTCGCGCCCCAGGTGGCCAAGGCGATTGACAGCACGCCGGTGTAGTCCGGGGCGCCGGTGACGACAGTGGTGCTGACGACCGGTGGCGGACTGGAAGGCCAGATGGGGGTGGCAGTTGGGGGGCACTTTTTTGTGGGGGTTTCGGAGACGCCGCTGGAGGTAACGCTGGCCGAGGCGATACGAGGAGAAACAGATCAGGGCAATAGGCTTCGCAGAAACCACAGATATACGCAGATTTTTAATCCGCGCTCCATTCTTCAAGCCGCTTATCCTACAGCCGACCGGGCGATGCCGATACAGACCTCCACGGCCCGGGCCATATCCTGCACGCTGATCCACTCCAACGGGCCGTGCAGGTCCTGCTGGCCAGTGAAGAGATTGGGCGTGGGCACGCCTTTCTCCGTCATCTGGGAGCCGTCGGTGCCGCCGCGCACGGTGCGGTAGACCGGCTCCAGCCCGGCTTCCCGGATGGCCTGGGCCGCAATCTCCACCGGGCGCATATCGTTCTCCAGCCAATAGCGCATATTGCGGTATTGGGGGGTGATTTCACAGGTGACCGTCAGGCGGGGTTCGGCGGTGCGCAGGCTGGCGCAAATGGATTCCAGCAGCGCGCCGTGGGCGGCCAGACCCTCCCGCTCGAAATCCCGCAAAATGAAGCTGACTTTGGCCTGGGCCGGGTTGCCTTCGATGCCGTACAGATGGAGGAAGCCCTGACGATCCTGTGTCGTCTCCGGGGTGCGGGTGGCTTCGGGGAGCAGACTCACAAACTTGGCCGCCCAGGTCAGGGCATTCACCAGCTTGCCAAAGGCTGTGCCCGTGTGAATCGAAACGCCGGTAATCGTCACCACCGCTTTGTCCGCGCTGAAGGTCTCGAAGGAGAGTTCCCCGGCCACACCCCCGTCCAGTGTATAGGCAAAGTCCGTGCCCAAATCTTCCGGCGTGAGCAGGCGTACCCCTTTGCCGATCTCCTCGTCCGGTGTAAAGGCGATGCGGATTGTGCCGTGGGGGATGGAGGGGTCGGCCAGCAGGGCCTCGGCCATTGTCATCACCACCGCCACGCCGGACTTGTCGTCCGCGCCCAGCAGCGTCGATCCGCTGGCGGTGATGATGTCCTCGCCCACTTTCTCGGCCAGATAGGGCGAACCTTCCGGGCTGAGGACGAGACCCGGCGCGTCGGGATAGGTGATGTCGCCGCCGTCGTAGGCGCGATGGACCCGGGGCTTCACGCCGGTCCCGCTGAAGGCGGGCGCGGTATCCACGTGGGCCAGGAAGCCGATGACGGGCACATTGACCGGGTCGGGGATGGTGGCCGGGATCGTCGCCAGGACAGTGGCGTAGTCGGTCAGTGTCACATCCTGCGCGCCGATGGACTTCAACTCCTCCACCAGCGGGCGCAGCAGATCGTACTGCTTGGCCGTGCTGGGAACTGTATTGCTGGATTCGTCGCTGGCGGTGTCGATCTGGACGTAGCGGAGAAGGCGTTCT